>JBGTLS010000251.1:0-7438 GCA_041744015.1 Cryomorpha sp.
GAGAATTCAAGCGAATGACATTCAATCATTTATTTATCAACAAGTTGAAGTGTATTGACAGACTCTAATTAGTGTCTGTCCATAAAGTCCAATATCATGCCTTCGGCTTGATCTTCGTTCTGCGTTGCACGTCTTTTGCAAACAGTCTTCCTGACGTTGACAGTCAGGGCTCCTTGGTTTGCAAAAGTGCGTGCGCCTTGCTATTGAACTTTCTGGCTCAGCCACTTGATTCTGTTCACAGACTCTATTTAACGTCTCAACGCCTCAATAGCCAGCCAGGCCATAAGGGCGCTTCCCGTTTCCAGCGCATCTTCATCTATGTCAAACCGACTGGTGTGAAGCGGTGCACCTAATTTTTTTGATGCATTGGAAATTCCCAGACGGTAGAAACACGCCGGAATTTCCTGCCCGTAGTAGGCGAAGTCTTCTGCCGTCATTCGGAGAGGCAGGTCGTGTACGAAAGTATCACCAAGTAGCTCTTCAGCTTTTCTTTTGGCCCAAACCGTAAGGTCCGGTTCGTTCACAAGGCAGGGATAGCCTTTTCTGATTTCAATCTCTGCCGTTGCACCCATTGATTCACAAATTCCGTTGATCAATTGACGAATTAATCCGTGGGCTTCAGAACGCCATGTTTCGTCAATGGTGCGCAGTGTGCCCTCGAGTGTTACCTTGTCGGGTATAATATTCGTCGCTCCCATTCCGATAATTTTCCCAATGGAAAGCACTGTTGGAATGGCCGCATTCGATCGTCTGCTCACCATCTGCTGCAAGGAAGTGATCACATGAGCTGCAATCAAAACAGGATCAATCAACCGATGTGGAAGCGCAGCGTGACCCCCTTTGCCGTGAATGGTGATATACAATTCATCTGCTGAAGCCATATAGATTCCAGGTCTGAACCCTACATGGCCTTGTTCCATTTCCGGATAAACATGTTGACCAAAAATCAGCTGAACATCCGGATTTCTTAAAGCTCCATCAGCGATCATGAGGGATGCACCTCCGGGAATACGCTCTTCAGCCGGCTGAAAGAGGAGCCGAACACCTCCGGATAATTCACCTTCTTGAGATTTTAGAATTTGGGCTGCACCCAACAAACAGGTGGTGTGAACATCGTGACCACAGGCGTGCATGACACCTGGATTCTTCGATGCGTATTCCACTTCGTTTTCTTCCTGAATGGGAAGGGCATCCATGTCGCCGCGCAGGGCAACAAGTTTCCCCTCAGTGGAACCTATGTGAGCTACAATGCCGTATCCTCCGACGTTTTCGGTAAAGGGAATATGCAGGCTTTGCAATTTTCGCGCGATGAAAGCCGCAGTTTCTTTTTCCTCAAATGAAAGTTCGGGATGGGCGTGCAGATGTCGACGGGTAGAAACCAATTCAGAATGAATCGATTTCGCATGGTTTAAGACATCGTTTTTCGAAATCACAGCTTTTCGAAGACAGATTTATACGAAGTAAGAATCATTCGCAGGGAAGCGTACAACATCAGCAGGCCGAAAAAGAATTTTACGGTGGCCGCCGGGAGTCTCAACGCGAGTTTGGAACCCAAAAATCCGCCAAGAATGAATGCGATGGCAATAACAGCAGCGTAAGTGTAATTGATTTCTCCGGCCTTGTGGTAATTATATACGGCGAGAGCGCCAATCGGGGGCAACATAAGCGCGAGACTTGTGCCTTGTGCCATATGCTGAGAGGCTCCTAGAAAATATATCAAAGCCGGTACGATAATTAGTCCGCCGCCGATACCTACAAATCCAGACATGATTCCCGCGGCAATACCTATCGATATGAGAATTAGGAGGGTAGGAACTTCCATCTTCATAGTTCACTTTAAAAATCGAGCGCTAAAGATAAATAAAATACCGATGGCAGTACAATGCCGTCGTCCACACCCCAGGCCCAGTCGAGCCTTACGAAATATCCGAGGAGGCGGCTTCTCACACCCATCCCGTAACCAAAAACAATTGGGTTTCGGTTGTTTTCCACTTCGATGGTAAAATCTCCACGTTGTATCACTGTGCTGTTGAAAGCGTTTTCCTCTGCATAAGGCGATGCACCCGTCCACGCGCTACCCATGTCACCAAAAGCTATAATCTGGAAATTTTCGAGAAAGTCACTTTTCAAGGGACGGTTAAACAGATATTTAAATATTGGCCATCGTACTTCCGAGTTTACAACCGCGAAGCTGTTTCCATTTCGCACATTGTAAAAGAATCCACGCATGGGTCCGCCCATTGTTTGGAACTGATAATTCTGATTCGGATCGAGCGGCACACTGTTATCCGATTTAGGAAACATCCAGTTGTCGACGCCACCCAGAAAATAAACGAGGCGTTCCTGACCTATCGATGAGCTCCACGCCACGCGGTTGGCCCAAATTAGCTGACGGTGAATTTTGGTGTAATGGCGCGCATCGAGGCCCATGACAATAAAATCCTTATCAAAATTGAATGGATCCCGGTAGTATTCCCCCCATACCTTCCAACGCATGCCCTGAAAAAGATTCAATCCCAGGCCGAGGGTGTTGTCAAAAACAACTTCCCCTTTAAGTCCAGCATAGTTGAAAACGCTGATACCGCTTTCGAGACTCGACCGGTCAGTGGCCAGTTCGATGAATTGATCAACGCGGTACATTCCACTTCCCCGTAGGCTGAACACTTCATTTATCGGCCAACTCACCCGGTATGAACCGTGATAGTTAATCACTTTATAAGCTCCCTGCCCCACCGCAAAGGTACTGGCTTGTCGGAAGAGCTGAAATCTTTTGTCCAACCGCTTCGACAGATTCTCAGCGCCTATCATATAACTGCTGTTGCTGAGGTTGAAAGGTATGCGGAATCCCCCGACAATCTTATAATCTTCAAAAAGGTCGCTGATTCCAAATTTCACCAAACCACTAATTCCGGGGTTGAGGTTGTCCGGCCCGGTCAGGGGCTGGTAAAATTCCGTCATGAACGAGTTGTCGGCTTGCGCCAAAACATAGTCGACCGTAAAATTGGTGTTGTAATTTCGGGCACCCGGAAGCGTAAGCGAATCGAGTTTTGTCCCCAGCTCGCGGGAAGGTCGGTATGGTGTTCGTGTCCCGGGTACTTCCGTTATTGTGATGGTTTCTTTTTCGTAAGAAAAATCCTTTTCACCTTCAAAGACATAATTTTGAATGTTTATTTCGGACTCGGTTTTCACATCGGGAATCAGCACGATGGGCGTTACGATTTCTATATCGGGGTCATCTCTAAGATAGTCATCGGAGTAAGCGTCTTCGTCGTCGTCTTTCTGCTCATCATCACGTCGCTGACCCAGTGTACCCGGTTGATCATTTTTAAAAGACCCGGCATAAAATCGGTACTTCTTTTTGTCGTAAACGAAGGTGCCAAATTGCCCGGTACGCGAATGGGCGCTGTAATTGAGAAGATCCACCTGATAATCGGAAAGCGGGGTGGCAGTGGTGAAATAACTGTAGTGAATTGTTGTATCAATGCGTGAAATGGTGCTATCGTAAGTGGCAACATATCGGTTCATCGTACCCTCATAATCGGCGAGAAATGTGTATCGCACGCTGTCATATTGGAAGGGTTGGTGTTCGATCAGGTCTGGCGTATTGGTTACGCGTTCAAGATTCGGTGACCGGGAGGTGAGATTGTAAGCAAAAACATCTCTGTTTCGTGGTATTTCATTGATGGTGACTCCAGTTCGCAATGTGTCATCCGGGCGATTGGACGTAAACAGGATACGATTTCCATCGATGGAAAAACTGGGATCGAAATCGCCGTACATGTCATTGGTGAGTCGCTCCTGACGGTTCCCGATGGTGTAATACAAATAGAGATCGGTCTGACCATTGTCCACGCCGGAAAATACCATTTGTTGTCCATTTGGACTATAGGCCATTGAGAGCACTTTGTCCAGCTGAAAAACAGGTCGGGTAGTGTTTTTTTTATCTTCCAGATTGTAATTGTTCAACATCAATTGTCCGCGCCTTTCGGTGACATATGAAAAAACATTTCCGGAAGGATGCCAGGCGATAACCGGAAAACTGTAATCGGGAATGCGTTGCAGCTTGTGTTCGGCTTTGAGGATTTTTTTGCGCTTGTTGTTTTCCAGATCGTGGAGATACATGCGGTACTGACCCAGGATGTTGTTGACATATACCGCATGGGAGCCGTCAGGACTTAATTCAAATTGGGTGTACACCCGGTTTCTTTTCGATTTTATCGGGAGTTCTTTGAGATCAATTTCCGATTTGGTAATTTCTGCAAGAGCCAATTCACCTTTGTTATAAGCCAAAAATTCCTGCATAATTGAACCCAGGGATTTTCCCAACACGAACAGAAACCCGCTCTCCACATTACGGCTCACCCGCGACATGTAGAGGATGTTAGGGATGATATTTTCGCCATACACCTGTGCCACATATTTCCATAGGGCATAACCTGCGATTTCGGCCTCACGGCCTTCCAGCCGGTTGAACTTTTCATAATCGCCGGATAAAATCCCGCTGCGAATCCGGCTTTCCACTTCTGCATCCAGGTCTTTGGAGGCATAGCTGATCAATCCATTGATATACCATTCGGGCAATGTGAGCAGGGTGGAACTTTTCACCACTTCCCGCCAGTTTCCACCGTACAGTATTTGGTTGATCAGCACGTGGGCGATACCATGACGAATATTTCTCTCAAACTGAATATAATCTCCTTCGAAATAGACAAAAACCTTAGAGCCCACGATACGTGTGGAGCCTCCAATGTTAAACAGGTCATCACCGGTGATACCAATATTGCTTTGTTTAAAATCGCTTTGGGTATTGTAAACGATAAACTGAACCTTGTCGCTCATGGGATAATCAAACATATCCTCCAGTGAGCGGATATTTTTTTCGGCTACCTTACTGGTAAAAGATGCCAATTGTTGACCACCTTCATAGAAATATGTGTCGAAGGTGTCAAAGCGGTATTGTTGCCACAAAAAAGTGCGGTACTGAACCCTGTTTTTCCCAAACTCGTTTTGCGAACCCTGATAAAATTGCCCATAGCCTGAGAACCCCGTGAAAATCAGGATTGAAAGCAAAAATGTAAAGCGGGCGTTTTTCAGCATATGGCGAAGACGTAAAGATAACTAAAATGCCTTCTGAATATTTCGATGTACAGGCGAAAAACGCTTGTCGACTTCTTAAAACAGTCGGGAAATCAAATTCCCTACCTTTGCGGAAAATTGAACTTATGCTCCGCATTCAATCATTCACATTCAATCCTTTTCAGGAAAATACCTATCTCGTGTATCTGGATTCGGGCGAATGTATGATCGTAGACCCCGGATGTTACAACCGGGAAGAAGAATTGGAGCTCGAAGAATTCATCCATGAGAAAGGTCTGGTGCCAAAACTGTTGGTGAACACCCATTGCCATATCGATCATGTGTTGGGCAATGCTTTTGTGAGCAAAAAATATGGCCTCACACCATTATTTCACACCAAAGAGCATCTCGTAATGGATGCTGTGGAAATGGTGGCGGGGATGTACGGCGTGCCGTACACACCCTCACCGGAAGGAAGAAATTTTGAAGGAGATTGCATAAATCTGGAAGAAGAAAAATTTGAAATTTTATTCGTTCCGGGCCATTCACCGGGCCACGTGGCGCTCTACCATGCGGCTTCCGCCACTTTGCTGGCCGGTGACACGCTTTTTCACGAAAGTATAGGACGAACAGATCTGCCAGGCGGGCATATGGAGACTTTGCTCGATTCGATCAGGCAGAAATTGTTTGTTTTACCTGATAGTACAGTGGTTTATCCCGGACATATGCAATCTACCACGATCGGCCATGAAAAGAAGCACAATCCTTTTCTGAAATAACTTACCAGGGACGTTTGTTGTCGGCCATACCAAATAGTGTCTCGGAACTTTTTCGTTTCCCGGGTCCTTTGGGTGGGCATTTGCGTTTCGACTTGTTGTCAAACATCATGATGTTTAATCTTAAAATCACGGGCCTGTAACGCGAATTGAAAATGCCCATGGTCGATTTCATCTGATCAAATTCGTAGAGGGTCAGGATGGGGGTTTCGAGGGAAGGTACGACCAGAAATTTGGGGGAAACCCTGAATCCGAAGCCAATTTTGTAGTGTAGCTGAAACAGCAGGTCAGGGGCCATCATTTGATTAATGGGCAAGGCGCTCCGGTTGTAAAATACATTTTCACCTACTTTATAATCTGCGTTGATACCAAATGCGTTGGTCATAAACGAATGATCACTGAATTGTTTGATATTCGTCGCGTTGAAAGATGCAGTGAGATAATGTCCCGTAAACACTCCCTCACCATCGTGAAAGTATGGAGTGGAGCGATCCGGATCATCGAGCATGGCCCGGAATGTTTCTGTACCTCTCAGCGCTTTAAATCCTACAGCAAAGTCCACAAAAGTGATAAGTCTCGAAGCATCAATTTCATGAAAACGGCCCACTTCGATACCAATACCAATTTTTCCCGCGGCCCTGTAGTTTATGTCATAAATGGTGTCTGTGCCGAGGGAAAGGCGCTCTGACGCCTGTTTGTAAGGCGGCGCCATAAAAGTGAGGGCCGGGCTGAAAATCCATCCTTTTCTTTCGAGATTGCCCTGGGTGGGAAATACATCGCGGTTTTTCCGCAAATGCTGTTGCGAAAATGCCATGGCTGGCAAAAGAAGAAGAAGGGTTACGATCAATCTATGCATACAACAGGCTTTTTCTGGTGTAGCTCAAGGGGGGATTTTCAATACGGCCCGTGATTCCGAAAGTTACCTCTTTACAACGAATTTGCAGCGAGAATAGTTTCTTCGATTTCGCCACTGTCCCAAACTTCCTCAATATCGGGCCTCGCCATGATGTCTGCCATGATTTTTTCCTGGCGCTTGCCTTCCGAAAGTGCTACGGAGTAACGGGTATCACTAAAGGTGACCTGGGTGTAAAGTGGCGTCCATTTGTCCGGGTGTTTGCTGTGAATTTTCGCTTCAATTTTCTTTTGGAGCAGAAATCGCGGATCTCCGACCAGATCGCGCATTTCCACATAATTGCGCATGGCGAGTTCGGCAATGGCATCCGCATCGGGTTTTCGCATTTCCTGAAACCGGTCGAGTATGGTGGTCCAGTCTTCAGAATGTGCCGTCATCAATTCTTCCATCACCGTGCAGTCCTCAAAACCTGAATTCATGCCCTGTCCATAAAATGGCACGATGGCATGAGAAGCGTCTCCCAGCAGACAGGTGTTGTTTCGCACCCAGGGATAACATCGTATGATCACCAGATCAGAAAGTGGATGGCTGTGGTAATTGGATAATAAATCCGGCATGAGCTCATAAAAGTCGGGAAAGACATCTTTGAAAAAACGGTCGATTTTTTCATCCGAATCCAGGGCTGTGAAAGAGTTTTTGCCCGTGTAAGGCATAAAGAGCGTGCAGGTAAAAC
>JBGTLS010000252.1:0-4442 GCA_041744015.1 Cryomorpha sp.
GGATCCGGAGCTTCTTCTTCTTCGCGTTTTGGAATGCCAATGACGATATCATCAGCAGAAATTTTTGATCTTTTTGTAGGATCCGGCGGAGTGTCGGTGATCATTCCATTCTCATCCACGTAAGCCATCATGCTGTCGAGATCTCCACCGCCACCGGCATTGGCCTTTCGTTCAACTTTGCGCTTTTCCTTGTCCTCTTTTTTCTTTTGACGCTTTTTTTCTTTCTCTTTTTTGTTCCAGGTTTCCTGTGATTTTCCCATAAAGGTGAACTGTGATTTTTGGTTTTAAATTAAGTCGATTGGTTACATTGCGGGAGGCTTGCCAATTTTCAAACTACGACAGTCGAAAATGTTGTATCTGCGACTGTACATATGAACTGCTTTTCAATCCGTAATCCGGCCCGCGTTCAATCTTTTACAAAGGTAGGATAAAAAGCCGGCATCACAGCGCCGGATCGCATTTCATTTCAATTTGAACTGAACAACGTCGGAGGTGCGTCCATCAAATTATAGCGCGATCTTTAATCAAAGCGTGAGCCATTTGGAAACGTGAAAATTTATATACCTTTAATCTGTGAAGTTCACTTCAAAGAATGTTTTTTGGAGCATTTTGAAATGATCGATACTTCCAAATTAATCACTTAAAAACTCGTTGGTCATGGCAAAAGGTAAAAGTCCTGTAAAAGACTCTAGCAAGAAAACGGCTGAAAAAAGCCTGATGGAAAAAAGGGCAGAGAAAAAGGCCAAAAAAGAAAGCAAGAGCAGGAATTAAAAACAAAGCGACCTTCAATTACCGGAGGTCGCTTTTTTTTAAGCTAAATCAGAGCCAAACGAATTACCAGGTTTCGGAATTTAAACATTGTACAGCCCGCATCACATCGCGCTGACTTATCTGGCCAACCACTTTTCCATCTTTAATTACCGGAAATCGGCGAACACGCATATCCAAAAACATTCTCGCCGCGTCTATGATATTTACATCCGGTGTAATGGTGATCACATTATGAACCATATGATCCTGCACCTTTCCGCAATCGGTGGGAGAATTGGTGTATTTCCCCTTTACAATTTCCTTGAGGCAATCGCCTTCGGATATGATTCCGACCAAATCTCCATTGTCGTTCAGAACCGGTCCACCAGAAAGATTTTTTGATATGAGGATTTTGACGACTTCCTCTATCGTTTGTTCGGGATGGAATGTCGTGAGGCTTCTGGTCATATAGTCCTCCACTGTGAGGAGTTGGAGTTCCTTTTCGGCCACTTTTCTAACACCTTGAAAACTTTTTACCATAACGCGGGGTTTTAAATTTCAGTTAACAAGTTAAGCAATTATTTCTGCACCCCGATAAAGATTGAACAAACGTTAATGTTCGACAAAGTGATAGAAATCTGTATCACCTAGTTTGGATAACTCATACGCGCATTGTATGTTTGCACTTTATATGTATATACATATAATATTAAAAACTCATTAATCATGGAAGCAAAAGCAACAAAATGGAACGTGGACCCAACCCACAGTGAAATTATTTTCAAAGTGAAACACCTTGTGATCAGCACAGTGACAGGCTCGTTCAAAAAATTCGAAGGGTCTGTAGAAACGAATAACGAAAATGATTTTGATGGAGCTCAGGTCAATTTCTCCCTGGACACCGCCAGTATAGACACCAATACGAAAGACCGCGACACCCATCTGAAATCAGAAGATTTTTTTCATTCTGAGAAATTTCCAAATCTGACTTTTTCCGGCAAATTGAAAAAGGCTTCCGGCGACAACTATAAGTTGGTGGGAAAAATGACCATCAAGGACAATACTAAAGATGTAGAATTTACCGCCGAACACGGTGGTACGGCAGTGGACGGCTATGGCCAAACCAAAGCGGGTTTTGAGATCACCGGCGCCATCAACCGAAAAGAATTTGGACTGACCTGGGATGCCGTTACAGAAACAGGTTCTGTAGTCGTGAGTAATCAGGTAAAACTTCAACTGAATGTTCAGGTAGTGAAAGCCTGATATTGAAATCAATCTTGTCTGTCATTAAAAAGCCATCCTCAAAAGGTGGCTTTTTCATTTCTGTGCATTCAGTCTCGACCGGGTTTTGAAACTGGAACAATCTTTGAGTCCATGGCAATAAAACTATTTTAATCGCATTTTAAAATTGTACATTTCATTTCTAAAGAAACCAACTACATGAAATTCATACCCGTTCTACTTCTGTCACTGTTCTCACTTGGTCTTATTTCTGTAAATGCACAAAAATCAAAGGATGTGCTCGGAAAATGGCTCACCGGTGAAGGCAATTCCCACATTGAGATTTACAAAGAGCCCGGAAAAGACCTTTACTTCGGGAAAATTGTTTGGTTGAAAGACCCGCTGGACGAAAAAGGCAATCCGAAAAAAGACGACAAAGGCCAACCCATCATGGGCATGATCAACCTGCGCAACTTCGTATTTGATGATGGCGAATGGGAGGATGGCACGATTTACGATCCGAAAGCGGGAAAAACATACTACTGTACGATGGAACTGGATGGACCAGACAAACTGAAAGTACGTGGAAGTGTGGACTCTTTTGGCCTGATTGGCCGTACCGATGTTTGGACACGCGTAAAGTGAATTTCCCTGATTCTATCTTTTTTTTGACTCCGGCCCAACAGAAACAGCGACCCGCCGAGGCGTGATCGCTGTTTGCACTGTTGTAAGCAACTGTAATACGCAAAAATGTATAGCCTATTGAAACTGAAGCACTATACGTTTTTTTACTCCGTTGGTTTCCGATTTCAAATCAATCCACCATCTGGAGATTGCCTGAAAAAGATTTCTTTTGATCTTTATAAAAATATTCAATAGTCCGGAAATACGTGCCGGGACTGGATTTTGTGCCATCTTCCCGTGCACCGTTCCACTGAAAAGCCGGGTCGACTGTTCTGAATACCTCCTTACCCCATCGGTCGAAAACCGTACTTTGAAATGCCAGAAGGCATACATCATCCTTGTTTTCAATGGTCCAGGTATCATTCATACCATCACCATTGGGCGTAAAAATATTGGGGATGGGTTCTATTTCGCCCTTTGTGGGTGTGGTCACAAGTATTTCAACATCCAAAAACACGGATACGTCCTTTTGACAACTTTGTGAATTAATTTCAAATGTCACGATGTAAGGCTCCTCATTGATATCATCACAGGCCGGATTCCATGAAAAATTTGAAACTACTGCTTCCGGTCCACTAAATGGTGAAAAATGCGCTGGCCTTCCGGGGCTGTCAAAAGCCGGAGATGACGCAGTAAGTGTGAGCTGATCATTTGGATTAATATCCGTGCCATACACACTGAAAAATATAGAATCGGTACCGACAATGTGTTCAATGAATGTGTTGGGTTCAGGAAGTTGGAAAAATGATTCACTTTCGGTGGGAAGGGTCAAAAAGATGTTTACAGTATACGTAACCGTATCATTCGTTTTGCAGCTGTTTGACGTGGCTTTGTATATAATTTCATATGGCTCAGGTCGAACATCTTCGCAGGTTGGAGCCCAGCAGAGCTGCCCCTCCGTTATATTGTTTCCATTGAGGGTATCAAATGTAGCAGGGTTTCCCGGAAGGTTGAAAATGGGAGATGAAGCAGTAACCTGTAGCGTATCAAAGAAATTAAGATCGGTGACGATGACAGGCATACAAAATGTATCTGTCGAATAAAACTCCCAGGTATACTCCAATACCGGCAGTTGAAATTCTGTTGGTTCATTCTCCGGAACAATGACATAAACCGGAACAAGGAATTCTGCCGTGTCCTGCACCAGACAATTGGTGGTGATCACCTCGAAAAACACGTAATAAGGCGCATCCCGAACGTCTGAACAGGTCACATCCCAACAGTACGGCAGCGTTAACGTGCCCTGATCAATAGCGGTATCCAGTGATTGGGCGTTGGGGAAATCGAAAATTTCGGAGGTGGCTGTAATGCTGATAGAATCTGTGGTATTCGGATCCTGAAAAATAAAATCGAAACAATGCGTGGAGGGGTCGTAGAGATTAATAACTGCCGCATTTCCCGGAGGGGGACCACCGGAAGGTTGAGCCAAAAGAGTTGGCAGATTGTCATCCAAAATAACATTGAAATAAATATCCTGGGTTGTTACCAAAACTTCATTGGCACATCCCCTTGAGAATGCTGTGATGGTAATCATATAAAGCTCTTCGGATACATTACCACAGACCGGTGACCAGCACAGGGACTGCGTGATGGTTGAGAATCCATTGGCATCCGGAAAAAATGCAAGCGGGTTTTGGGTTCCGTCGATCAAATCGCCTTCTGCCTGAACGAAAAGTGTATCACCAATATTGGGATCTGTAATAGTCAATTCGAAACAGGAATTGATATTGGGATATATTTCAAAAATGGTATCGTTGTTTGGGGTGAAGATCACCGATGGGAGATCG
>JBGTLS010000253.1:0-15480 GCA_041744015.1 Cryomorpha sp.
TCAAAGGTTTCCTGATCTTGTAGTAAGAGGGTAATTGGTTGGTTATGATCATGAAAGTCCCCGTGAAAGGCTATTAAGAGCCCAATGGAATCATTCTCAAAACTTAAACTCAGCGGATTTCCTGTCTGAAATGGCAGCTCAGCCAGGGCGGTATTAACTTTCGCAGTTTTCAGGTCGATCCCAATCATGCGGCGAGATTTCAAATTTTGCGTAGCCATAGACATGTGTTTTTGAGATGAGAGCAGCCAACCACCAGGATTTTCACTTACTTCATAGTAAATGAGGTTCGTTTGTTGTCCCTCTGATTTTGCAAGCTGATAGTTGCCGGGTATAGAATCCAAAAGCCCAACTGAAATATTATATAATAAGAGACTTGCATTATCATCCTCAGTCCCGCGCTGATTTCTGCGAATAACGAAGGTCTCCTTGTTCAGGTAAGATACATCATCACCACTCCGAAGTCCATCGCAGTGATAGCTGTGATACTGTCCATTTTTATACCAAAATGCGTGCAGGGTATCGGCAGTAGTAAAAAACAAACCTGCCTCAAGATTTGCAACATTATATAAGCTTACCTCCCCGTTCACGAACCTAATATCCAATGAATCCAGTTCACAATTTCTTGATATCAGGTACAATTTATCTAAATATAAGTCTTTGGAAGATACGCCAATGGCACAGTACGATGAACTTTTTTCAGGAATTATCCGCCATTCAAATTGTCCGATACCCCCGTTATTTATCTCAATACACGGTTCGATTCCGTGCGCATCGTTCAGTCTCCACAGCGTTCTTTTGACATTCGATCCAATGAATCTGTCACTCCAACTGATTGCGTCAAACTCTTCCGGTATTTCGTATCCCCTTTTATTCACAAATACTTTTTGAGTTGTCGAATTGGGCATAACCGATACGGATTCGAATGAAGTATCAGTAAATTGGAGCATCCGGTGCTTGCCTGCATATATTACGTGATCGCTGCTTGAAAATGCAGCTACTACACCAATTCCGTCCTGCTCTGTCTCAAGTAACAGAAACTTATCCTGCATCACCAAAATATAACGGAACGCGTTTACAGATAAAAGAGAAGCCACTGCCCGGTCATCATTAATTGATACCTCCTCATCAAAACTCACCACCTTGTGAATAATAACACGTCCATCCAGATTGTACACTGTACAGAACGCCTTCCCACTATTTGAAAATACCATTGCAAAATGTGTTGAGTCGCCCATAGCTAAGTGAATTTCATCAGGACCTCTAAGCTTCACAGGCAGCACCGTTTGCCAGCGCTCCTTACCTTCAAGGTCAACACAAAATATTCTTTGCTTTCCCTTTTGTGCCTTGGTAGTTTCTTCTTTCATCAAAAAAAGGTAATTGCCATATCTTCCCAAAAAATCAACTTCATCATATTCCCAATATTGCCCAGGACAAACCTTGATAGATTGGCCCTTGCTGGAACCTTGATCAAACTTGTAATCCCAATGATCCTCAGGGAAGTATAGCTTCTTTTTGTTACTGTTATACGCGATGTAACATTGATGGCTAGTTTTGGCTACAACCTGAGTTTCATCATTAATTATCTTAAAATCCGAACCCTCCCGCTCCAAATTGAGATATTGAACTTTATCCGAATCGTCCCGGAGACTCAACACGACCAAACCGGAGTCGAGGTAAACAGGTAAAACACTTCGCTTTTTGACAATATCAGCGGAATTCACATCCAGCCAACGCTGCTGATTCTTCAGCACTTTGAAGTCGATATACGTGCGTAAACCGGTAGTCATGTCTACCACATCAAAACCATGAGTGTACGTCACCAAAGCGATTATATGTTTTCCGTTATCAGGCGCAACTACTTTATCGGATGTCACCACCTCTTTCAGGGGTGTTTTCATTCTTAAAGTACCCGAATTTTCATTCCACATGAGTTGAAAAAAATGTGCTTTGCCCAATACATAAACACTATCACCACGAAATGCACCAAGACTCAAAATGTCCTCTTCCAAATTGAATGAAGTTTTGAAATATCCATTCCTATCGATAAAAAGTATGCAGTTGCTGAAATAAAATAGAGCTGAACCATCACTTTCCCTGACTTGCGTTCTTGATTGCACACTCACTCTATCCCATGAGTCCGTGTCATGAATCGGCATTTCTATCCTCAAGGAATCGATGCGTTCACCTCTCCAATTCAAACTGTAAAACACCTCTCCCTTTTTTTCAAAAAAAACATTTTCAGTCGCGGAATTATATATTCGGATGGGGCTACTAAAATCGTAATCCAGGCTATTTGCTCCACCATATTCCACTTCAATATCCTTTTGCTCCGGTAAGATTTTTATTACCCGATCATTGGCATAATCAAGTGCTATAAATTTATTCCGGGATAGCTGAAAGATGGTGTTGGCTTCAATTGTTCTCACGTGCCCCGGCCCCTGGTCATAAGCCTCCAACAAAGCGCGGTGGCTGTGTGCACCGGGATAAATTTGATGAGCTCTTTCGGCCAGCAAAAAAGCCAACATGGGGTCGCCAATATCGATTGAACGCGAAAGCTCAGCGAGTCGCTCACTTTCAGCCAGGGTGGCTGCCAAATGTTGTGCAGTGTAATTGCGGTAGAGCATGGTCCCAGCTGCTATGAGCAGGATGAGTAGCAGGCCCACCCCCATCTGGGTGTACCGCAACTTGTGCTTGCGCCTGCGTTCCCTGTCCTCAAAGGCCGACTTCAGAAAAGCGCTCTGATCCTTGCTCAGATATAGCCTTTTGGCATAAGGCGCCAGATACTCCATATCCTCCCTGCGCAGTCCGGTTTTGTTCTTGAAGAAGCGGTTATAAGCATTCTGCACGAACTGCTTGGCTTCGAGTAGCTCTTTTTCCGCAAGGGTGATGCGCTGGTAAATCACTGCGGCAAGGGTGTCATGCCGCAACTCGTACTTCTGCTCCTCGCCCAACTGTCGCAAAATGCGACCGTCGACAAAGCGGTTGACAAGGACCTGCAACTCCGTTTCATCGAGCAGGGTGCCCAGCTCCGCACTGAGTTGGCGCAGCTCGCGGAGGTCTACAAGGCGCTTGGTGCCCTGTGCACTGACAAAAGCCTTGAGCACCGCCTCGCCTTTGGCTGGCTCTTCAAGCGCGTCGAGTTGACGCTGGAGGAAGGTATCGAGTACATCGCCAAATTTGCCCAGCGAGGTGATCATCTCAACGGTGAAACATGAAGTGTCGGGATACTTGCGCCGAAGGGCATCGAGATACACCTGCAGGTAGCTCAACTCGATAACACCTGTGGATGTGGCCATGCGGCTGCTCAACTCTTCTACAAAGCCCTCTTCTACTTCGATTCCGGCGGCCTCGCACATTTGCGCAAGCACCCCTTTGACCCGCATCACAGACATGTGCTCAATGCGGATACGGTTATCAAGCAAACCCTCCACGTATTGCTCTGCGGAAGAGAGCTGGGCGAGGTACTCTTCGCGGATCACAAAAATGAGATGAATCTGCAAATCGCTTTGCAGCAATGCCTTTACCTTTTCAAAAAAGGAGGCCACTTCCTGTTCATCACCGAAAATGAAGAGTTCCTCAAACTGGTCGAAAATAAAATACAAAGGCTTGAAGTGGTCCAGGTAGAGGTTGCGCACCTTGTGTACGATGCCTTTGCCTGCCTCGGATGGGGTGCTGACCTGCTGATGGATGGCGTCAACCCAATCGGAGGAGAGGTCTGAGCGCCTACGCACAAATACGGGCAGCCAATCCTGCTCATCGAAGGCATTGCTGAGACCGCACTGCAACAGTGAAGTCTTCCCCGTACCCGAACGGCCGTACACCACGAGCGTTTTGCCGAAGGAACAACGCTGGTAAATCTCATCCACCTCCTTGTCCCGCCCAAAGAAAATGGAGGCATCATCCTTACCATAGCTGTCAAGAAACTTGAATGTAGTGGGGCTCATGGTTTCGTTCAGGTAAGGATTTCGTGCATACGTTTAAACTCTTCGAGGAGGTCGGGATAGCTGCTCAGGCTGCGAAGGTCACAGGTTTCGGTACTCTCGGTGCCAACATACATAATATGGTCTCCGCGAAATTTGGAGTACAGAAATACATCTTTGCGCAGATTGAATTTATCCCGGGTATCAATCACTTCCCCGTGCGTGTCTATCACCAATGGACTCAGGTTCAAATAGTTTCTGAGGTCTTTCAGGTTTTTCGTCAGGATCACGGCATTGCTGTCGGTGTGGATGTTTTCTTCAATGCTCCTCCCGCGAAAATCCGAGTCGGAATTGTTCAGCAAATCGATCACATGCAGATACTTTGGATCGCTGTGGCGCAGCTTGATCACCTGAATCTGCCTGATGGAAATGAGTTTGTAATTGGCCAAACAGGACAGCCCGCAGAGCAATTTGACAAGCAGCTCTTCGCTCTCAATGCACTTTTTCTCAATTTCCACCGGAGGCATATTGACCTGATAATGGCTGATGGCGTTGCGCAAGGGCACCCAAGCTTCCATGGCGGCCAGCATGTCCTTGTCGAGTACATCTGCGAGTTCCTGTACAAAAGGTTCGATGGAGGCATTTCGAAGTTCTTGTATGGATTGTCTTATAAGCCCCACCATATTGCCCAGGCTCAATGCACCCATGCGTTGATCGAATTGCCCTTTAAATCCCTGACTTACCTTTAAAGCACCTGTTTGTGCGAGATCAAAAATCTGGCTCAGCAGGACGAAACCGGTAAACTGCATACAGCGTTCCGCAGTTTTAAATAACTGGTCGAGCCTTAGTCGGTCAATGTTGCGACAGGAACCGGAAAGTAACCTTCGAACTTCAACGCCGATGGGCCAGGGAAAGGATTTGATTATCTGATCGCCTAGCATTCTGGGGTCCGGGCCTTCGTCATAATCGTCATCGGCTATGAGCATGCGGTCCAGGGAGGGCCTGTATTTGCACAAGGCTTCAAATACTTTTTCTATAAGTTGCTGGTTGTTGTTTACCATATGCATTTCATTTTCGCATTCGGATAATAAAAAAGAGGATGACTATTGCAACCATCAGGCAGGCTGTTAAGATGCTCCCAACAGGCCAGAGATAAGGGCCCAAAAAGCCGATGCGCTCAAACCAGACGGAGATATCGAGAATCACCGTAAACATGCTCAGGAAGGTAATCACGATAAGGGCAGTATTGAAAGCTTTGTCGCGTCGGGCCTTGAAGTAGGCGCTGATGCGATCGAGTTTTTTTTCCAAAATCTGCATTTCTTCCGGGACACCTAATGAACGACCGATGATTTCGAAGATATCGTTGGGTAGAAACTTGGAAGAGATACGTTGGTATTGGGTATCGTTCAAAAATTCTACAAAGTCATTCTTTGTCCTTTCCATTTGACTGCTCAGGCCGGTTACATTGGCAAGGCTGGAATTCACAAAGCTTAAATAACTCTTCAGGCATACGTTGTAGAGATAAATTGTAAAATAGTCTGTTAGCCAGCGGTTGAAAGTGTCGCTTTCAGGCTGGCTCAGGCGTACGAAGCTATCGTTCAGCGAGAGTGCGAACCAGGAGGCATATACATCGACACTAAAGAGGGCAATTTGCTTGTCAAAGTATCGCGTGGAGGTCTGGAAGTGATCGGAACCGTCTCTTGATAGAAAATTAGCCAGGCGGTGACAATCCGCGATGAGGTCTTCGCGCGAAGCCTGCGCGTGGTAGGTGTGGTTTTGGTAAATGTAGATATGCGTGGGCGCTTCGAGCGTGCTGTTCAGGGTACCAATTTGTGCGATAAGCGCATGTAGAGCAAGCTGCACACCATCGTAATTGTAGCCCAGGGATATGCTACGCATGGCTCGAATGGCGCCCCACATCTCGTCATACGTTGCATTCTGTGCATGTTCCAGTACCACCGTAAATAGATTGAAACCTGACTGAGTAAGGTAGACTTCGATGCGTCGAATGGTAAAGGTGATCGATTCTATCACAACATCAGCAGTGTGAGCCCTTTTCAAACGCCACCTTCTAAACGCATTTTCGTCGTTGTCCGCCTGGAAAGCCTGTTGGAAAAAATTGCCGTGGTAAATGGAACGGTAGTATATCTGGCTGCGCTGGTCGAGTCCTTCGAGCCAGGGTTGCCAATGGGGATGGCGCTGAATTTCTTTAAAAAGTCGACTATTGGTACTAACGAAGGACAGGGCTATATGGCTGTGAGAGAAGTTGGTCATCAAGGTGAAGTTAGACAAAGTTGGGTTTCTCACGTATTTTTCTTAAAAAAATTCAAAATGAAAATTTTTAATCGGGAAAGACTCCGGGTATTTTACGCTTCACAAAAAAAATACCCAACGAAGCCCATTTCCCACTCCCAACTCCCAATTGCCTCTATCAAATCCCACCTTCCCCACTCTCAACTCCCCCCTCCAAACTTCTCTCCTGGGGGCACGCATGGAACATCGAACATATATAACATAAACCGGAAAAAATACACCACCACCCTGCCCGTCTTCTTTTACTGCACAATCTCAATTTGTCCCAGTCAAATCGTCAATCGTAAATCGTAAATGTCACATTCCCCACTCCCAATTCACTCAAATTCTCAATTTTCCATTACTCATTCGTGTCTGTGTTTTATAGGAATTCGTGAACTCCTTCGGGGCTGTGTTCTCCATTCTCAATTACTTCCCTTCGGTCAGTGAGCTCGCTCCGCTCGGTTCCGCACTCCCAATTCCCAATTCCGCACTCCCAACTCTCCCCCTACCTCACAAACCCCACCAAAACCCCATAAAACCCTTCCGGATCCTCCGCGTGTATCCAATGACCGGTCTGCAGATCAGCGAATTGGGCCTGGGGGAAAATTTTTCGGATAGCGGGTTTGTCGGTATCCGTGATATAATCCGACTTCGTGCCGCGGATGAATAAGGTTGGGAGATTCACTTCGCCATCTTCTATGGGTGCGAGAATTTCATCCATTTTTGCTTCAAGCACCGGAAAATTAATCCGCCAGGCAAACTGGTCTTTTTCCTTGCGGTAAAGATTTTTGAGCAGAAACTGGCGGGTGCCAAAATCGGGGATGAGTTTTTCGGCCTGTTCGTCGGCGTCTTTCCGGGATTCCAGTGTGGAGAGGTCAATGCTGTACAGCGCCAGAAAAATATCATCGTGTTGTGATTTGTATTTCCGGATGCCCATATCGACCACCACGAGTTTTTCCACCCTTTCGGGAAATAACTGCGCGAAACGCATGGCCGTTTTCCCGCCCATGGAATGGCCGACAATGATGGCTTTGGGAATATCCTGCTCATCCATGAAAGTCTTTAAATCTTCAGCCAGTAAATCATATGAAAACGCATCACTGTGAGGTGATCTGCCGTGGTTGCGCTGGTCGACGAGAAAAACCTGGTGGGTTTCTGAAAGGCGCTTTCCGAGTGTGGTCCAATTGTCGGACGACCCGAAAAGGCCGTGTAAAATGATCATGGGACTTCCTGTGCCCATCGTTGTAAATGCCAGTTTCATCTCAGTTCTTTCAAATAGATTCGTATGGTGTTTTCGAGGCCGAGATAAAGTGCGTCACATACGATGGCGTGTCCGATGGATACCTCGAGAAGATGGGGAATATGTTGCGCGAAATAACGCAGATTGAACCTGTCCAAATCGTGGCCTGCGTTGATGCCCAATCCGGCAGCATGGGCGGCCTGAGCCGCTGCAATAAATGGTGCGATCGCCTGTTCCCGGTCTTTTTTAAATCCCACGGCATAGGCTTCGGTGTACAATTCAATCCGGTCGGCTCCCGTTCGGGCGGCAGCTTCTGCCATTTCCGGGTTCGGGTCAACAAAAATGCTCACCCGTGTCCCGTTTTCTTTCAACCGTCCGATCACATCCTGCAGCATACTGCGGTGCGCGATGGTGTCCCATCCCGCATTGGATGTGATCACGTGCGGACCATCAGGCACGAGGGTGGCCTGTGCAGGTTTGGTATCTGCCACGAGTTTCAAAAACCTTTCGTCGGGATAACCTTCTATGTTGTATTCGGTAGTTAAAACGGGCTTGAGATTGTATACATCTGCGGTGGTGATATGCCGCTCATCCGGACGGGGATGAATAGTGATGCCCTCAGCTCCGAAACGCTGACAGTCAATCGCCACCTGAATCAGATTGGGATTATTGCCTCCCCGCGCATTGCGCAAAGTGGCAAACTTATTGATATTCACGCTTAGTTTTGTCGTCATATTGTGGCTATATTGCGCCGACTGGCATCGCAAAGTTAAGCGATTATAACGGCCCTAATATTTAACAAAAACCTGAAAGATGATATGCGCGCAGGAGATTTAATAAGCGATGAAATTCCCGTACTCGATGGGGGCGACAATGGCCTTTTTGCCATGCAATTGCTCGACGAATACAAAATGAAACACCTGCCAGTGGTGGACCAGAATAAATTTCTCGGATTGATTTCCGATGCTGCCGTACTCGAAATCGAAGACCACGAAGCCCCATTACGCAATTTTCCTGAGTTGCTCCAGATGCTTTACATCACCCAGGATCAGCACGTGTACGACCTGGTTCGCATCGCTTCCGAATTTGATCTGAGTGCAATTCCCATTTTGGATGGAAATCAAAATTACCTTGGTGTGGTGAGTATTTATTGCCTGGTGCGGGAATTATCGCGCATCGCGGCCATTCGCGACCCGGGTGGCATCCTCGTGCTGGAAATAAACCAAAGCGATTATTCCTTATCCGAAATTGCCCAGATCGTGGAGAGCAATGATGCCAGAATAATGAGCGCGAATGTCACGTCCACACCCGACTCCACCAAAATGGAAGTGACGCTCAAAATAAACCGCGACAACATGGATGGAATTATCCAGACTTTTTCGCGTTACGACTACACCCTCAGCGCTTCCTACCACCAATCGTCATACGACGATTTGCTGAACAACCGCTACGACGAATTGATGCGCTATTTGAAACTCTGACCAATTGCCCATGCCGAGGAAATTACTCTTGCTCACCTTCTGCTGGGCGTGGAAGTGTGCATTCATTTTCGCGCAGGATGTGCAACCCATTCCCCTCGATACCCTCGGCAAAAAACTGGTCACAGAATTCCTGTTTGAAGGCAATAAGCTCACCCAGGAGCGTATCATCCTTCGGGAAATAACCTTCGCTACAGGCGACTCGCTCTACTGGTCCAACCTTAAAGCTGGTATGTCCCAATCGAAAAACAACCTGATGAACACGCGCCTGTTCAACACGGTGGAAATGGAGGCCATACAAATCAACGACCATGAGGTCATCGTGCTTATCACCATGCAGGAGCGTTGGTATCTCTATCCGGTACCCATTCTTGAAATAGCGCAAACCAACTTCAATACCTGGTGGGAAACAAGAGAATTGCGCTGGCTGAATTACGGGGCTTCTGTGACCCATAGCAATGTGGGCGGTCTCAATCAAAGACTTTCACTCATGCTTCGTTTCGGATATACCAAACGTTTTAGCGCAAGCTATACCCTCCCGAACCTCAACAAAAGACAGACACTCGGTCTCAACATGAGCGCCGGGTATTTTGAAAACAATGAAATCGTATTCAATACAGTTGACAATGAGCGGCTTTTTTACAACAATTCCGAAGACAAAGCGCGTCGTTATTACCAGTATAAAGTAGGCCTCACTTACCGTGAAAATATTTTCACCAGTCACCTTTTGGAACTCGGATTATTCACAGCCAAAGTGAATGATACCATCCCGGTCATTCAACCGGAATATTTCACTGGCGGGAGCGCTTCAACACAATTTCTGCGGCTCATTTACGCCCTCGATTACGATACCCGCGATTATAAAAGATACCCGCTAAAAGGATTACTCCTGTCCGGTGTTCTGCAACAGGATGGTCTCGGGTTGGTCAACAAAGAGGGAATGAACTTATTTACCACCACAATGACCTATCGCCATCACCACAAGCTTGGTGATAGAACGTATTTGGCGCATGCCCTTACGGGAAAAGTCAACTGGGGCGACCCGCCATATTACCTCACTCAGGGGCTCGGTTACAATAATTTCGTTCGCGGTTATGAGTTTTACGTGGTTGACGGAACGCGGTTTGGATTGTTTGCGAGCAATTTCAAAGTGGCTATTCTCCCCACCCGGTCCATCAGTATTCCATTTGTCCCGACATCCAAATTCAGTGAAACATTCCTCGCCATTTATGGAAATATCTTTTTTGATGTGGGGTATGTGTATGGACAGGAATTTGAAAATCAGAACTCCCTGGTCAACGAATACATGTACAGTGTGGGTGCGGGTCTTGATGTGGTAACCTATTACGACAAGGTAATGCGGGTGGAAGGCTCACTCAACGCCCTCGGACGATTTGGGGTATTTGTGCATTTTTCGCAGGCGTTTTAATCCTTTGGGCTAACTTCGTGACTTCTGTCATGATGAAAATAGCAATCTACGGTAAGCCTTACGACAATACCCTCAACGCCTCAGTAGGCGACCTCATCTGTATGATGAACAAGGCGGGTTTTGAAGTTGCCATTTACGAACGTTATCATAACCATCTCAACAAGATGGGTCTGCTCAAAGGCGATTACACTGTTTTCAACCGCGAAACAGTGGATATAACATCCTTTGTGTGCCTCGTAAGCGTGGGGGGCGATGGCACCTTTCTGGATACGGCAACATTGATCGGTGCCTCGGGCGTTCCCATCATCGGGCTCAATGCCGGTCGGCTCGGCTTCATATCAAGTGCATCTATTGATGAATTCGCAGGCGTACTGCAATCACTGCTCGATGGTACATACCACTGCGAAGAGCGGTCGCTACTGCAAATTGAAACCAAAAGAAATCTCTTCGGATCGTTGAATTTCGCTTTGAACGAACTTACGGTGCACAAAAAAGATACGGCGGCGATGATTAAAATCGACACGTATTACCACGACGAGTTTTTGAATTCCTATTGGGCCGATGGACTGGTAGTGAGCACCCCGACCGGTTCTACTGCTTATTCTTTGAGTTGCGGAGGACCGATTATTATGCCGGGCTCAGAAAACATGGTGATCACTCCAATTGCTCCGCACAATTTGAGCATCAGGCCGATGGTGGTACCCATGTCCGCCCGGCTAAAACTTAAACTTTCCGGCAGAAGTGACAATTTCCTCATATCGCTCGACAGTCGGTCTGAAACCATCTTACCTGACGAGGAAATTTTTGTGAGCAAAGCCCCTTTTTCCCTGCGCCTCCTTCAGCCGGAAGGCCACACATTTCTGAATACGGTGCGACACAAACTCGGTTGGGGCCTCGACAAGCGCAATTGATTCATAATTTGGCGTAAATTTGTCCATCCTCCCTCAATTTCCGGGATCAGGATACAATATTTTTTTAGGAATCGCGATAGACAACAGTGAATCGGATAGCGGCCATATTCTTCGTCTTTGTGACCTTCCCGGCTTTGGGCCAGTACCACGAGATCGGCGGTATGTTTGCACAGGCGCATTACATCGGCGATATCAATCCCTCTAACCACATCCCTGCCCGATTTGAACCAGGAGGCGGACTCATTTACCGCTATAATTTCAATGACCGGATTGCATTTAAAGCCAGCGTGCTTTACGGACAAATATACGCAGCCGACGAAGATTCCGACAGCGAATGGCAACGCAACCGAAACCTCCATTTTCGTTCTGACATTTTTGAGTTCAGTGGTCAGATTGAAATAAACTTTCTCACTTACGAAATTGGCGACGAAAGGAGGCCCTCCAGTCCATATCTTTTTGTGGGTTTGTCTCTTTTCCGACACAATCCTCAGGGACAATACGAAGACAGATGGCTTGATCTGCAACCCCTGGGTACCGAAGGTCAGGGTATAGACGGGTACAATGACCGCTACAACCTGACTCAAATCAGCATTCCATTTGGTGTCGGATTTAAATTTAACATCTGGAGAAATTTCGGGGGAGCTGTTGAGTGGGGCATGCGAAGGACTTTTACTGACTACCTCGATGATGTAAGTTCAAATTATGTAAACGACGTGGTACTGCAGGAAGAAAACGGGCCTCTTGCTGCAATCATGGCTGACAGAAGTTTGGAACCCACAGGACCTGAGGGCACGAATTCGGGAATGCAACGGGGTGAAACGAACCGGAATGACTGGTATATTTTTGCCGGAGTTATGATCACATACAAGATTGGTCAACCCCGGATTAAGTGCCCATCCGCATTTAATTGACCTGTTTGGGTTTCAGGTAAATTTTAAGACCTTTGCGCACGCCAAAAAAATGAATCTCAAGGATCAAATTATCAAGGAACGCGTGCCAAAACACGTGGCCATCATTATGGATGGAAACGGACGCTGGGCTAAAAATCACGGCGAGGTTCGCGTGTTCGGGCATATGAATGGCGTGAATGGCGTGCGGGAATCGCTCACCGCCGCCACGGAGGTTGGGATCAAATATCTCACCCTGTACGCATTCAGCACGGAGAATTGGGAGCGTCCAATTGAAGAGGTTTCTGCACTGATGGATTTGCTGGTGCAAACCATCGTGAAAGAACTGGATGGACTCCAAAAAAACGAAGTCCGGCTTCAAGCTATAGGCGACCTCAACCTCCTGCCAGTCAATTGCCGGAAGGCGCTTCTGGAAGCCATTGAAAAAACAAAAGACAATACCAGGATTACCCTTGTTCTGGCCCTGAGTTATAGTTCACGTTGGGAAATCACCAAAGCGATCAAGGCCATTGTGGCCGATGTAGGCAGTGGGGCTTTAAAACCGGATGAAATCACCCAGGAAACGATGAAAAATTACCTGGAAACAAAAAATATTCCCGACCCTGAATTGGTCATTCGCACCAGCGGAGAAAAACGAATTAGTAACTTTTTGCTCTGGCAAATCGCCTATAGTGAATTGTACTTTACACAAACCCTTTGGCCCGACTTCAGGAAAGAGCATTTCTTTGAAGCCGTTGTGGCTTATCAAAATCGTGAAAGAAGATTTGGAAAAATCAGTGAGCAGGTTTCGCTCTAGCCTTCGGGTCGTACTGGTAGTCGCCCTGACCGCCCTCACATTTTACGACCTGAAAGCACAGGTAGGTATTGGTGATTTTGACATAGATTACAGAAATCCGCGCGAGTTTACGCTTGGAGGCATCTCAGTTACGGGAGCCCGAAATTTTGATGAACAGGCGATCGTCCTCTTTTCCGGTTTGTATGTGGGCCAGAAAATTACCATTCCCGGCGATAAAATATCCACGGCGATTAAGAATCTCTGGAAACAGAAACTCTTCGACAACATTGAGGTCAACATTGCTGAAATTCGCGGAAGCGAAATCTTCCTCACCATCGACCTACAGGAAAGAGCGCGGCTCTCGCGATTCAGATTTGAAGGAATATCCAAAGGTGAGGCGGAGACCTTACGGGAAAAAATCAATCTGATTAAAGGAACCATCGTCAACGAAAATCTCATCACCAATACCTCCAACATCATTCGCAAACACTACCAGGAGAAAGGTTTTCTGGACACAGAAGTGACGATTACGGAAGTACCGGATACCCTTGTCGCCAACAGCGAATTTCTCGTGATTGAAGTTGAAAAAAACAGCAAAGTCAAGATCGGTCAAATTAACTTCTACGGGGCAGAAGACTTTTCTGAAAAGAAACTGCGCCGGTCGCTTAAAAAAACCAAAGAGAAAAATTTCTTTCGAATTTGGAGCAGATCCAAATACATCCGGGAATTGTATGTGGCAGACAAGAAGAACATTGTAACTGCATATAACAAGCAGGGGTACCGCAATGCCAAAGTTTTGAGAGATTCGGTTTACCGGAATGAAGATCGCACAGTGGGCATCGACATTTACCTGCAGGAAGGATACAAGTTTTATTTCCGTAGCATAGAGTGGGTGGGCAATACCAAATACAATTCTGCCCGGCTTTCGGAAGTGTTGGCCATTGAGCCCGGTGAGGTATACGATAAAGCCAAGTTTGAATCGAGACTATTTATGAATCCCAACGGGGGTGATGTAAGTTCCCTATACCTCGACGACGGGTATCTGGCCTTCCAGGCCGTACCTGTTGAAAAGCGCGTGGAGGTAGACAGCATCGACATTCAAATACGTATCTACGAAGGAAGACAGTACCGGGTAAACAAAGTGATAGTAAAAGGTAATACCAAAACGAATGACCACGTAATCCTCCGTGAAATACGCACCAAACCCGGAGATCTTTTTAGCCGTACGGACATTATCCGCACGCAGCGCGAGCTGGCTCAGCTTGGATATTTTGATCCCGAAGCCTTTGACGTTCAACCTGTGCAAAATGACCAGGATGGTACCGTTGATATCATATACACCCTTGCTGAAAGACCTTCCGACCAAATCGAACTCTCCGGTGGATGGGGTGCAGGTCGGGTAGTTGGAACGGTCGGGGTCTCGTTCACGAATTTCTCTGTGCGCAATTTCTTTAAAAAAGGAGCATGGAATCCGCTGCCATCAGGAGATGGACAACGACTTTCACTTCGTGCACAATCAAACGGTGTCTTTTTTCAATCCTATAATCTCTCCTTTACAGAACCCTGGCTGGGTGGGAAGAAACCGAATTCATTTTCGGTGGGAATTCAGCGTTCGGTGCAAACCAATGGTGTATCTAAAAGAAATGCCAATGGGCCATTCCCACGTCAGGCCTTATACATTACAGGTGGTAGCGTAACTTTGGGCACCAGGCTGCAATGGCCGGATGACTTCTTCAATGCTCAGGTTGGGCTCAGCTACTTGTACTACGACATTCAAAACTTTACCGGCGGAGGTGGAACAGCAGGTGCCTTTGCTTTCTCAGATGGTACATCAAACAACCTGTCATTTATTTTCAACATTGCACGAAGTTCTGTTTTCGACCCAATCTACCCACGGTATGGGTCAAATATCCGGATAAACACGAAAATCACCCCGCCTTATTCGCTTTGGGATAATGTAAATTATGCCGGTGATATCTCCGACCAAACAAGGAACAAATGGGCTGAATATTACAAATGGAAATTTGTAGCCGAGTGGTTTACCGAGCTTGCCCCAAAACTGGTCCTCATGACCCGATCGGGATTTGGATTTATGGGCTACTATGACCGTGACAAAGGAATCTCACCATTCGAACGATTCTATCTGGGTGGTGCGGCGCTCTCAGGTTTCGCTTTGGATGGTCGTGAAATTATCGGTCTCCGGGGATACGACGATCTCTCTCTGACTGCTACGCTTAGGAGTGATGGCCAACCAGTCGGTTCGAACATTGTAATCAAACATACGCTTGAAATGCGCTATCCCGTTTCTCTGAACCCAAGTGCCACGATATTCGCGCTAGGATTTCTCGAAGCCGGAAATACATATGACGGTTTTGAAAACTTTGACGCTTTCAGGGTTTACCGGTCTACTGGTGTGGGCCTTCGAATATTCCTGCCAATGTTTGGTTTGATGGGACTCGATTACGGATGGCGATTTGACGATGTTCCCGGAAGGGCTGCCATGGCGCGGGGCCAATTTCACTTT
>JBGTLS010000254.1:0-7344 GCA_041744015.1 Cryomorpha sp.
TTCATTGAGTGTAGGTTGTAAGCCTGAAGAACACCTCGGGAAGCAAGTGTACCATCATTTTTCCATTTTCTCAATTCAATCAATATATGAGAACCCGAACCCACATGAAAGTTGAAAATTTTTTCCGGCAGGGTGTATGAATTCGCATAGATATCCATTCCTGAAATGAGATTTTCTCCAATATGAAATTTCTTTTTTTCAAGATTCAGCGGGATTTGTGCAGTATGTGTATGGGCGTATAGTATGAAGAACAGAAGGGGTATTAAATGCTTCATTATTGCGGGTAGGGTGATCAGTGCTTATTGGATAGTTCCTGTTTGCGTCGTCTAAAATATCAATTTTACTTTTCCATAAAAGCATCTACCACCAAAATTCATCGCTCTGCCTTTGGCACTCAAATTGAATCACTGCGGTTTGATTTGTATTCAACAAATCGCAATAATTCATCAAATTCATACTGATCATACCATGTCCATTATTGGCAAACTCATAAAAACAGGAATTTCGCTCAACCAAAAACTGGGGTCCGAAACCACTTCAGGCGAAAATTCTCAAAGGGAACAACTGGAAAAATTGATTGAAACTGCCCAGAATACGGCATTTGGAAAATATTACGGCTTTACTGATTTGCTCAAGTCTGACAACATTGTAGTCAGTTTCAAAGAGCGGGTACCGATACATAATTATGATGCAATGCACACCGAATGGTGGAGTAAACAGCTGGAATTTCCGGATATCACCTGGCCTGGTAAGCCCCATTTTTTTGCGCTAAGCAGTGGCACCACGGGCAAATCGAGTAAAAGAATTCCCATCACGGATGATTTTTTGGCGAGTATGCGTAAATCGGGTACCTCACTGATCAAGTCTTTGCCCAATTATGATTTTCCGGAGGAGCTATTTGAAAGCGAGGTATTGATGCTCGGCAGTTCATCGCATCTGGATGCCCATCCGAATGGCCATCTGGAAGGTGAGATCAGTGGTATCAATGTGAGCAATTTCCCGGGATGGTACGACATGTTTTATCGACCCGGAAGTGAAATCGCAGCGCTCAGCGATTGGAATGACCGTCTGGCGCGTATTGTGGAAGAAGCACCCACTTGGAATATCGGCGCCATTGCAGGTATCCCTTCCTGGGTTCTGTTGATGCTTCAGGAAATTATTAAACATCACAATCTCACCAATATTCACGAAATCTGGCCAAATTTTACAGTTTTCGCGAGTGGGGGAGTTGCCTACGAAACGTACAGACAGGATTTCGATGCCATTTGTGCAAAACCCATTGTGGTAATGGATACTTACCTGGCATCTGAAGGTTTTTTTGCATTCACAGCCAGACCGGGTACAATGGATATGAAACTGGTGTTGGACAACAGCTATTTTTACGAATTCATTCCCTTTGATGAGCGGGGTGTAAATGCGCAGGGAGAATTGCTGGAAAATCCGGTATCTCATACATTGGCGGAAGTTGAAGCGGGGCAGGATTATGTGCTGGTGATATCGACAAGTGCCGGTGCATGGCGGTACGTGATTGGCGATACCATTCGCTTTACAGATCTGGAAAAGCATGAAATCAAAATTACAGGACGCACCAAGTTCTTTTTAAATGTTGTGGGTTCTCAATTATCTGAAGAAAAAATGGACGATGCCATCCTGACGGTTTCAGAAGAATTGAAAGTCTCAGTGAATGAATATATGGTCGCGGCAGTGAAAAAAGACACCAATGCGTACATTCATCAATGGGTTATTGTGTGCGAAACAGAAGTGGATCACAAAAATTTTGGAGAGAAGCTGGATGTAGCGCTGAAACAGGCAAACAAAAACTATGGAGTGGCCCGCAGCAAAGCGCTAAAAGGAATAGAGGTGGAGGTGATTGACAAAGAGAAATACCACCATTATTTGGAAATTAGCAAAAAGAAAGGTGGTCAGGTTAAAACGCCAAAGGTCATGACCGAGGAAAAAATGTTGGAACTGCTCGATGTAGTAAAATCATAATTTCGGCTGAACGACGGGCTGATCATCCAGACACATTTCCACATCTTCAACAGACATATAATAACGTCTGATATTTGATTTATAATTTTCCGTCAGGAATTCGTGATCGAGGATGTATCGTTTGGCAGCGATAATCTCCTGGTGAAACCCGTTTTCAATGGCGATCATATCGGCACTGTGT
This sequence comes from Cryomorpha sp., assembly GCA_041744015.1. GTDB lineage: Bacteria > Bacteroidota > Bacteroidia > Flavobacteriales_D > Cryomorphaceae > JBBQZU01. Next base: position 2,174 of record JBGTLS010000254.1, read on the forward strand.
TCGGCGGCTTTTTTGAACTTTTTCGAGGTGAGATACCGGATACCGTATCGCATCATACCCATCTGAGAATACTTTTCATAATCCACCAGATGTCCCAATTCGTGGGCAAACCACCCTGTGAGCACGTCCGAAGAAAGTTCGTCAACGCGGTCTTCGCTGTCTTTGACGAATGTGGCAAGTACAATCTTATATTTTTTTACACCGCCAAACAATCCGCGAACGCCGAGAATCGGTTGAGCCTGCATGGTCGACCGTTTTAAATATCTCTGTTCAAGCGTTATTTCGTAATCATGCAATATTTCATAACGTCGAAGCACTTCTAAAAAACTCTCTTTAATTTTTTCGTCTTCAACATTTTTGAAATTAACTTTCATCAACTCAATTTTTGGATTTGGAATATCTACACAAAATGTTTTATCTACCGGTTTCATTTCTGCAGTTTGTTCAAAATTCATTTCTCCGGTTTTTCCGGAAACGGCCAGAAAAACAAGTATGGACAAACTGATATTGAAGGGAAAGTACACCATGATGAAACTCTATTAGTTCAAAATACCCGGATCAATGGACAATAGAACTACGCAAATTATGCAAGTATTGTTCCAGCATCCCTGAATGTGGGATCAACGTACAACAATTGACTGGTAAAAACAACTAATGAACATGAATCTGTGCGGGACCATTCACAAGGTAAATATGACATTCATCCGCACCGATAATGTATGGTTCCCAGACGCGCACTGAATCGTCGATCAGGCCCACAAAAATAAATTCAGATTCCGACTCCCTGATATGTTCAAAATACGAATCAGTCAGAACGACCAGAGAGGGGCTGTTGCCAGGCGGGAAACCATCTGTGGAATGTCGAATGGTATCCTGGTTTATATTTCTTACGGTATAATATTCATCCAGCGTATCTCCGGTGACCTGAACTATGATCATGCGGTAGTCGTCTGTACAATAAGTATCTCGCTTACAAGATGTCGGGATGATCACAAGCGCGAAAAAGAATGACCATAATTTTTTCATCGAACTTCAGTTTGATTCAATGGGTTAACGCAGTTTGGCCTAGTTTATTATAAATCAGTATATAACAAGTATAAATTACCTAATCAACCTGGAAATATTGACAAGCACTTTTGTCCGATAATTTATATTATGTTAACCAGTATGGATTGGAACACGAATATATCAGTTTTTGTACGCGTGATATCACCTGATATACTCCCTCCATAGTTCTGAGCTATTGTACGCCCCTTATACTGTCGCGCTTCTGTTCCAGTTGCCTTAAAATGAGATCCTGGTTTTCGATGTTGCGTTTGGCTTTGTCTATCGCAAGTTTCTTGGCGGATATGTCCTTCCGGATTTTTTCCTTCATCCCTTCAGAATTCGATTTTTCAATATTCTCTTCCAGGTTTTCGATCAATCGCAACTGGTCTTCAATCAGTCGATATTCTGATGACCGACGACTTTCTATAACCGTGATGGCATTGTCAATGTCTTTTTCGGTCCGCTCTTCTATATCGTTGTTTCCTGGCTCTGACACGCATCCCATATTCACTGTCATCACCATGATAAAAAGACCAGATAATATTGTAGATAATCTCAGAAACATCATAACTAGAAGGTTCGCAGGATAAAGAAATATAAAACCCGAAGTATTCGCTCCGGGTTTTAAGATTTACAAAATTATTTTGTCAAACTCAATTCTGGGTGGCTCCCAGCTTGGCCTTCATTTCCTGATACTTGTCGGTTTCATTAAGAAGCACATACAAGGAACTCAGCGACTGCATGGCACCCATGTCATTTGGGTCAATTTCGTGTGCTTTTTCAAGGTGCGGTTTGGCCTTTTTGAAAACCTCTTTGGCTTCAGCCCGCGCTGCATCATATTTTTTGTTGTCCTGAATGTCATTCGCTTTGTTGTTCATTTCAACAGCCTGATTGAAATACATGGCGCCGAGATTGTATACCGCATCAAAATATTCCGGGTCAACTCTGATCGCATCTTCGTATGCTTTTACCGCTTTTTCCTTGTCTCCAAGATTGTCGTACACCACACCAAGTGAAAAATAGAGTTGTTTGTTGTCTGGCTCGTTTTCGATGGCGAGCAGAAGATTGTTTTCGGCCTCTTCGAATTTTCCATTTTGAAGATAATAGTTCAACTCATAAACAATCAGATCTGTGTTTTCCGGGTACACCTGACGACCTTCCTGAATTACTTTGAGATATTCTTCGGGCTTTTCCTGTTTTGTATATAGGTTACCCATGTAGATATACATTTGCGGACCCAGATAACCCAGTTCAGCTGCCCGTCGGTATTGTTTCAGGGCATTAACGTAATCCTCAGCCTGTTCGGCCGCTAAACCACTGTTGTAAATGGCCATGGTATCGGTGCGTCCCAAACTTTCTGAGGTTTGAGCACTCATCAGGAAAAGATCTCTCGAAGCCTCATAGTCCTGCGCATTGTATGCTTCAATACCTGCGTTTAAGGCTATTAGGTGTACGTTATTCATCCCATCAGTATACTCGTCCGTATAATTTCCTTTGGTATCCAGCTCCATTCCTTTCTTATAGGACTTTGCTGCTTCCTCGATCAACATTTTGAGATCAGCAGTCGAATCTGTCAGGGCTAAACCTTGATAAATTGTACCTCGGTAGCGCCAGGTTTTCTCACTGTTCATTGTTTTTTCATGGAGAATGGCCTCATCAATTAAAGCCCTGGCCTTATCCAACTCACCGCTGTTTCTGTAATTATAAGCAGAAACGACTTTTGCATTTTGAGCAAGAGCAGATGTCGATCCCAGCGCAACTGCAAACAATAAATAGAATATACGTTTCATTGGTTTGATTTTTTCAATTAATATTTTGTCTTAAAATATGGTTGGCCTAATGAGCCTCGAATATTTATTCTGAATACCATGTCTACAGATATCCAGCTATTTTCAATACGAGCGGGTCATTTGCAAACGGGATGCCAAATCAATTTTAACATACCCACCGGACAAAATTAAGGGTTTGTGTATTACCCACAAGATTTTTTTTAACACATTGCTTTCGCTTAAATAACTCAAGTTTCGCACACCCTTTTTTACTTCCATTTTCATACCTCGAATCTTCGATAACTTGGTCACTTCGAGTGATTTTCGACCTTAGGAGATGCCACCGCGGCGAAGCAAGGTGAGCAGATTCTTAGGTTGAAAATTGTATCGAGAAGCTGTTGAATTTTCATCTTCAAAAGGTCTCGATACAATTTTTGAATCCGCTGCGCTTCTTCAAAAATCACTCGACCTGACACCAAATTAAGTTATATCAGATCATTAGAATGGAAGAGTTGAACAGAAATTATTATGCGAAACTTGAGTTAAATAATTATCTCCCATTCATACCCTGTTCTATTACGTTTTATCAAAAAAAAACCCTGCAAAAAACGCTGCAGGGTTCGATTTTATTCGTTGTATTTACTATTCTTCCGAAGGTTCTTCGGAATCAACATCACTGATGTCTTCACTTTCATCCGAATCGGTATCAACCTCGGATACATTCCCATCGGCATCCAGTTCCGGATCAATAATCGCCACAGCCGATTCTGAAAACTCAACTTTGGCGACAGCCGCGATTTCGTCGTTGTTTCGCAGATTAATAAGTCGCACACCTTGTGTCGCCCTTCCCATTACGCGGAGTTCGTCCACGCTCATGCGAATGGTCAATCCGCTCTTGTTGATGATCATGAGGTCATCACTATCAATCACAGATTTGATCGCGATCAAAGCGCCCGTCTTTTCAGTTACGTTCAGGGTTTTCACACCTTTCCCCCCCCTGTTGGTGATTCGGTAATCGTCTACAGAGCTGCGTTTTCCGTATCCCTTTTCAGAAACAACCAGTACATTGGTTTCCGGATCGTTGATGCAGATCATTCCGATTACTTCATCTTCGGCCGATTCGAGGGTCACGCCTCTTACACCCTGAGAATTCCTTCCCACTGCGCGCACTTTACTTTCGTTAAAACGAATCGCTTTTCCACTTTTCTTCGCGAGAATGATCTCAGAAGATCCTGTGGTCAAACGTGCCTCGAGCAACTGATCACCATCTTTAATAGTGATGGCATTGATACCGTTGGTTCGGGGGCGTGAGTAAGATTCCAGAGAGGTTTTCTTCACAATGCCGTTCTTCGTGGCCATGATCACATAGTGGTTGTTGATGTAATCGGCATCCTTCAGGTCATTCACATTGATATAGGCCATGATTTTGTCATCCGCCTCTATGTTGATCAGATTTTGAATCGCACGACCTTTAGAAGCTTTCGATCCTTCCGGAATTTCGAATACCCGCATCCAGAAACATTTTCCCTTTTCGGTAAAAATGAGGAGATAGTTGTGGTTTGTTGCCACAAAAAGGTGTTCGAGGAAATCTTCATCACGCGTGGTGCTGCCTTTTGAGCCTACCCCACCCCTGCTTTGTGTTTTGTATTCGATGAGCTGGGTGCGTTTGATGTATCCGAGATGCGAAATGGTGATCACCACTTCTTCATCCGCGATCAAATCTTCGATGCTCATTTCATTGGCGGAGTATTCGATTTCAGATCGGCGCTCATCACCGTATTTTTCTCTGATTTCGATAAGCTCATCCTTGATGATTTGCATCCGCAATTCCGGGCTGTCGAGAATGGATTTCAAGTAATCGATAAGTTTCATCAATTCCGCATGTTCCTCGCGGATTTTGTCGCGCTCCAGTCCGGTGAGTTTTTGCAAACGCATATCGAGGATGGCCCTTGCCTGAATTTCTGACAAGCCAAATTGCTCCATCAGGCCATTTCGTGCGTCTTCAGGTGTATTGCTTGCGCGAATCAGGCTGATCACTGCGTCGAGGTTATCCAGGGCAATGAGCAATCCGTCAAGAATGTGGGCGCGCTCTTCTGCTTTGCGCAATTCGAATCGCGTACGGCGCACAACGACATCATATCTGTGTTCAACAAAAAGCTCAATCATCTTTTTCAGATTGAGCATGATTGGCCTTCCTTTTACAAGGGCAATGTTATTTACCGAAAAGGAGCTTTGAAGCGCTGTGTACTTAAACAGCTTGTTCAATACCACATTCGGAATGGCATCGCGTTTGAGTTCGTATACGATGCGCATTCCATTTCTGTCGGATTCATCGCGCAAATCGCTGATGCCTTC
>JBGTLS010000255.1:0-11800 GCA_041744015.1 Cryomorpha sp.
TGATTATCTTGTGTCATATTTCCTGGGTTCATGGACATTTTTCGTAAAATTCAGTGATTTGTCGATCTATTTCCTGAAATTCTTGGTCTGATAAGGTACTGTTATTTTTTGCTCTGTTAAGCCCTTTGAAAAAGTTGCGAATCTCCTTTTCGTCTACCTGCAAAACCCGGGCTGCCTCCGCAAAAAAGTTTTCTTCATTTTTAGTCAGAACAAGTTTGTACCGGTTGCGCAAATGGTTGAAGATCATTTTTTCCTGAACTTCCACCAGGTGTTTGTGTCGGCCATTTTTTTGGTACAGCCGTGAGACAACTTCCAGGTATTGAGCTGTTTCATTCACTGGCGCCGTTCTGATGGCGATGGGCTTTTGAGATCGACGCACGGCGTTCAGCACGTAGAGCAAAGTGAGTGATAAAATCAGATACCAGGCCCAGCGCAAGGGTTCATGTAAGAGGATAAAACTCAATGGACTTTCAGCGATAGGAGGTCTGTTGGTTTGATCAAATTTGTCGGCTTTCGGATCGAAGTAGATGATTTCGCCTTTCGGCAAATCCGCCAATAAATCCTGCACATGCGCAAAAACAGAAGTTTTGCTGAAGTGAAAATTGGTAAACAGGAGTGGGGTGGAATGGACATATGCAAATCCTTTTCCAACAGGAATTCTTCCAAAATTGACATAGTCGTTCCCGTCTTCGCGAAATTGACCGAGCGGCTCCAAAAAATCCATAACACAGTGATCATTTGAAAAATATGCCCACGAATATGTTACTGTTTGATCCATCCACTGATATCCGACGACTGTTGAAGTGTCAGATTTGAATTCTTTTGTGTAGGGGAATATGCTTTTAGCTTCTGCGCTTTTTACAACTTTAGATGTCTTTTCACAACTATTAAAAAGCGTTTCATGCAAGACGCTATGGGTGTTGATGCTTAGAAACAAGGTGTTTCCAGCCTCAATAAATTTGATGAGTTGTATTGTCCTGCCTGAATCCAACCTGGCGAAATTGTCAATGTAAACCAGACTAACTCCCGTTTTTTCAAGTATGCTGTTGTCTTTGTTTAGATTGGTTATCACCGAAAATTTTTCGGTGGCCGATGCTTCCAGCACCTCGTAAAACAAATTCAAATCATAGGGTTCCCCGCGGTTGCTCCGATAATTTTCCTGCCAGTCGAAATGTTTCGGCTGAAAAACCAAAATCCACGCGAGGATGAGCACCACCAAAATGCCTCCGCCGATCAGGAGATAATTTCGGTTATTTTTCATCCGGAAAGGCTTCGATAAATTGGAGGAAAGCAACGTGTTGTTTCTGAAAATCGGATTCAGAAGGGATGCTGTTTCCGTACCAATTCATTTCATATATCACGGTGATATCAGCAAATTCTTTGGATTTCAGCGGATCCCGGATTTCAGTAACGTATTCCCAATTTGTTTTCTCCGGATGAAGCAGGATTTTGCCAGCTTCAGCGAGTTTTTTGAGCGCAATTTGATAGAGAATGCGAAACGATTCCCGGTATTGTCCGGCAGCTTTGGCTTTTTGCCAGGCTTCCCACAATACGTCGACAGGCATCTCCGCCTCAATCATGACGGCACCTTCATCGCTACTTCCTGATTCCGGTATGACTTTTTTCCGTTTTCCGGAAATGATTTTGACAATCACGAATACAAGCAGCAGGACGAGAATGATCACTCCAACAATCCTGAATATCTCGAGCATCACACCAAAATCGAACTCTCCCGCCGGTTCGGGTATTGTCGGCTCAACAGGCTCCGGAGATTTTTCGTTGTAATCGAGCCCTTTTCTCAGGCTTTCCCAAACATTCCGATCCAAATCCTGCAACTGCCAGATTTTGATCAATATGCTTGGCCCGAAACTACTCACGTTCCAAACCATATGCGCTGTTTTTTTTGCCGATGAGCAATACCCTTTCACCCAATTCTACTGCATCCCGGGCCTCAAGTGCAGCATAGTATTCAAGCAATTGACTCATCACAATCAGCGGGATTACCATGGCCAGTCCCAATTGATTAATAAATAAGAGCATAAGCATGGCTATGATTGTTTTTGTCGAATCATCCACCGCCAGATTCCATTGTACCACATTCAAATAAAACCAGGTAAACGGTGAATCTATTAAAAACAGCAACAAAACTGAAAGGAGGAGCATGGAAAGAAAGGTGACATACACATTCCGTTTTGTCCCTCTCAACAATTGGAACATTCTGGAAAATGCCGAAGGAACGGATAGATTTTCAGCCGAGGCCACCGCAATGGCCAAAGCGAAATAGGGAATGAAAAGTATTCCCAGTGAAGCAATCACCAGGTTTTGAGACAAAATAGTCACCTCAAACAAGGCGACGAGAACTGTGATTTTCAGCAAGAGCGGCCAACCGGTTTTGAATTTTGTCGAAATCTGTTCGGCAAATGCCGTTTTGAAATTCCGCATGGCAATCCAGATCACTCCTGAAATAAGGGCGGTGTTCAGGAAAAAATTCCAGAAAAATAAACTGTAGCTGTGAAATTGGTAGAGATTGTAAAGAGAGAATTTCCTAAAGTTGACAGAGAAAACCCCATTACTTCCGTAAATAAACCAGAATGCTGCGCAGTACGCAATCCCCAATCCCACCGCAGTCAACAAGGTAGGAATGAAAATTTTCCTGAAAATCGAAAATGTGGCAGTAAAAACCTCCCTGGTCTTGCGAAGCAAGCCAAGATCTACCGGGAGATCGAGTTCGGGAATCAATTGATCGGCGTCATAGGCTTCTGGCTTTTCATGGCGAAATTTGGCCCATGGCAGCCACCAAAAATAAATGCCGATAAAAGCGAAAGACAGGAAAATAAAAGAAGCCCTTAACGGATCAGGCAGATCAGTGATGCGGGTAAAAAAACCTTCAATAAATCCGGCTGCAATAAACACAGGAATGAGCCCCAACATAATCTTAATGGCCCTGCGCGCTGCAATCTGAAAGGATTGGATTCGGGGAAGTGAGCCCGGATAGAGCAATCCCCGGCCAAGCGTTAAGCCGGCCCCGCCAGCGATCACGATGGCCGAAATTTCCAGTGCACCATGCATCCAAATGGTCAGAAAACTCTCCTGAAAAAGTGATCTTTCAAAAAAATAAAACTGAAAAGTGCCCACCATGATGCCGTTGTACAACATGATCACCAGGGTGCCGATACCAAAAAAGGCACCCAGCACAAATGTCCGGAAAGCGACGAGCACATTGTTGATCGTAATTCTGAAAAACATATCGAATTCACCTGCAGATTTGTAAACCGCCATGGGGTCGCCTCTTTCAATATTCTCATTGGTCATGGCGATGTAATCGTCACCCAAAATGGATCGGGCAAAATCCGGATCGTGGATGCTGGAGAAAATACCGATGGCCAGGGATGCCAGAAAGAAAATCAGCGAAATATTCAATTCTTTTCGGGCCCGAAATAAGGCGAGGGGTAAACTCTCTGTCCAGAAGTGTGCTAAACTTTTCACCTGACTCCTGCGGCGGGAATACAGCCCGAGAAAAACTTTTTGGGCGAGGTTGTTCAGATAAACCCTGATGCTTCGACGACTGTAATTCGTTCGCGCGTAGGACAAATCGTCGGTGATTTGGGTAAAAAGATCACTCAGTTCCGATGGTCCAACATTCGAATCTCCCGCGATATGTTGCTCAAAGCGCTGCCATTTTTGCTTATTTTGTTCGACAAATTCCTTTTCGCGCATATCGATGTTCCGGGAGCGAATAAAGGTATCCAAATTCAATTGATGAGAAAAATCAGCATCCGCACAGCCCAGAATATTGTAATCGACTTTCAGCTGGCCACTCTGGGTCAGCGGTTGGGTGCTTTTCTGCTCGATCTGCTGATCATCGCTGCAGCTGTTTCTATATTTTCCATCATATTCGCCCTGATTGATCCGGTTTTGACATATGCTTCAGCGCTGATTTTCTTTTTCTACACACCTGTTTCCGAAATTTTGATGAATGGTCAGACATTCGGCAAAAAGGCCATGAAAATCAGGGTGGTCAGTATCAATGGAAAAGAGCCCGGATTGTTTGATTTTCTAATCAGATGGTCTTTTCGAATGGTGGATATTTACTTCAGTATCGGGTCACTCGCCGTGATTTTTATCAGCACCACGGCGCGTTCTCAGCGGTTGGGAGGAATATTGAGCAATACCATGGTGGTAACCCTTCAACCGGAAATGAACCTCTCACTGATCGATATTTTGCGCATTGAAGACAGGAGCAGTTATGTGCCGGTGTATCCCGAAGCGTACCGTTTTTCGGAAGAGGAAATGCTCACGGTAAAATCGGTTGTCGATCGCTATCAGAAATACGGCAATCCGGCGCATGCGGCATTGGTGGAAGCGGCCTCCGAACGATGTGCCCGTGTATTGGAACTCACCGAAATTCCGCAAAACAAACCGGCTTTTTTGCGAAAGCTGGTGAAAGATTACGTCGTGATCACCCGAAGTTGATGAACATCGCCCGCAAATACCCACCCCACGAAACCCGCTCACGGATACGGAAATGGTGTGATATGCAGGAACGCGCCCACAGCGACGTGCGAAAAAAACTGAAAACCTGGGGAGTTTTTTCTGATGAGACAGAGCAAATTATTGCAGAACTAATCAGTGCCAATTATCTCAATGAAGAGCGCTTTGCAACAGCCTTTGCGCGGGGGAAATTCCGCATCAAGGGTTGGGGGTGGAACAAAATTGAGCAGCATTTAAAGTCAAAAGGCGTATCAACTTACAGCATCCGCAAAGCACGTGAAGAGATTGATCCGGAAGAATATCAGGAAACGTTGAAAAGTCTTCTCCAGAAAAAATCCCGGACTATCCGGGAAGTGGATCCCTGGAAAAAAAAACAGAAATTGATGCGCTATGCATTTGGTCGGGGGTATCCATTCGAAGAAATAAACAGGGTGATCGACAATCTCGAAACCTCATAGATTCAACCTTTATTTCTTGTACTTTTGCGCCATGATACACATCGAGCATGTTAATGACATTGCCGGGCGCCTGGAAGCGTTAAGGGGGTATCTTTGACATACCCGGCAAATTAATTGAAATAGCAGAGGACGAGAAACATACGCTCGATCCGGGCTTTTGGGACAACCCCAAAAAAGCCGAACTGGTAGTAAAACAAATCCGGAACAAAAAGATCTGGACAGATGCATTTTCCAATGCAGCCGCCGCATACGAGGATTTAAAAGTGCTCTATGAATTCTACAAAGAAGGCGAAGGATCAGCCGACGATGTTGAAGCGCAGCACAAGATAGCCCTTCAGGCTCTTGAAGATCTTGAATTCAAAAACATGCTGTCTGCCGAAGAGGATGCCTTAAGCGCTGTGATGCAGATCACCGCCGGGGCCGGAGGGACAGAGAGTTGTGACTGGGCTTCGATGCTCATGCGCATGTACATCATGTGGGGACAGAAAAACGGAATGAAGGTCAAAGAACTCGACATGCAGGAAGGCGATGTGGCTGGTGTGAAATCAGTCACCCTCGAATTTGAGGGAGAATTTGGTTTTGGATATCTGAAAGGAGAAAACGGCGTGCATCGATTGGTGCGCATCAGCCCGTTTGATTCCAATGCCAAGCGACATACCTCGTTCGTCTCGGTTTATGTGTATCCACTTGTGGACGATACCATTGAGATTGCGATCAATCCGGCAGATATCACCTGGGATACTTTCCGATCGGGAGGGGCAGGAGGACAGAATGTCAACAAGGTTGAAACCGGCGTAAGGTTGAAACACAAGCCTACAGGGATCATCATTGACAACACCGAAACCAGATCGCAGCTCCAGAACAAGGAAAAAGCCATCCAACTTTTGAAATCTCAGCTCTACGAAATGGAAATGAAGAAACGCCTCGAAGCGCGGGAAACCATAGAAGCGGGCAAAATGAAAATCGAGTGGGGTTCACAAATCCGCAATTATGTTTTGCAACCTTATCAATTGGTGAAAGACGTGAGAACCGGATATGAAACGTCGGCGGTGGATGACGTGCTCAACGGGGAAATTGATGAATTCCTCAAAGCGTTTTTGATGGAATACGGAAAATCAAAAACCCCGACAACATAATGGCTGCTGAATCCATCACCATTTACCACAATCCCCGCTGTATGAAGAGTCGGGAAACGCTGGCCCTCATTCGCGAAAGCGGAATAGAACCGGTCATTGTGGAATACCTGCGCAATGTCCCGACCAAAGCTGAATTTCAAAAGATCCTCGCTCAGCTTCACGTTCCGGTGGAAACCATCGTGCGGCAGGAAGAGCAGATGTATAAAACGCAGTTGAAGGGAAAATCATTCAATGAAGATGAGTGGATTCAGATACTGCGCGAGAATCCGAAACTCATCCAGCGGCCCATCGTCATCCGAGGAAGCCGCGGTGTGATTGGTCGACCACCTGAAAACGTTAAAAAACTATTGTAATAACATGGAATACCGAATAGAAACTGATACCATGGGCGAGGTGAAAGTGCCTGCCGACAAGTATTGGGGTGCACAGACTGAACGCTCGCGTGGAAATTTTAAAATCGGTCCGGCAGCCAGTATGCCGATGGAAATTATTTACGGCTTTGCCTGTTTGAAAAAAGCAGCCGCCCTTACCAATGAGCAGCTCGGTGTGCTGGATGCCCAAAAATGCAAAGATATTGCTGCGGTTTGTGAAGAAATCCTCGAGGGAAAACTCGACGATCAGTTTCCGCTGGTAATCTGGCAGACGGGTTCCGGAACGCAGAGCAATATGAACGTGAATGAGGTAATTGCCAACCGTGCGCATGTGCTGCGCGGTGGTAAACTCGGCGTGGGTAAGACCTTTATCCACCCAAACGATGATGTGAACAAATCCCAGTCGAGCAACGATACCTTCCCCACAGGAATGCACATTGCGATCTACAAAAAGATCGTGGAAGAAACGATTCCCGGTGTGGAACAATTGAAAAAAACCCTGCAAACCAAGGCAAACAATTTCATTGAAGTGGTGAAAATCGGTCGGACTCACCTGATGGATGCCACACCGCTCACCCTTGGTCAGGAGTTTTCTGGTTTTGTATCACAGCTCGATCACAGCCTCAGGGCTTTGCGCAATACCCTCGACCACCTCAGCGAACTCGCTCTGGGCGGGACAGCTGTAGGGACGGGTATCAACACCCCCGACGGATATGCCCCGCTTGTGGCGCAAAAGATTGCCGAACTGACAGGACATCCTTTCAAAACTGCCGAGAACAAATTTGAAGCCCTCGCGGCCCACGATGCGCTGGTGGAAACCCATGGCGCATTAAAACAACTGGCCGTTTCACTCAATAAAATCGCCAATGACATTCGGATGCTGGCCTCCGGTCCACGCAGTGGGATAGGGGAAATCCTCATACCAGAAAATGAACCCGGCTCGTCGATCATGCCTGGAAAAGTGAACCCAACGCAGTGTGAAGCCCTCACCATGGTTTGCGCACAGGTGATCGGAAACGATATGGCTGTAACTGTTGGCGGCATGCAGGGACATTATCAGTTGAATGTTTTCAAACCGGTGATGGCTGCAAACCTTCTGCAATCCGCGACTTTGCTCGGTGACGCGTGTAGATCGTTTGATGAACATTGTGCCGTTGGCATCGAGCCAAACAGAGCTGTGATCAAGAAACACGTCGACAATTCGTTGATGCTTGTCACTGCGCTAAATCCGCACATTGGGTACGACAAAGCCGCTAAAATTGCCAAGACAGCTCATAATAACGGAACGACGCTCAAAGAAGAAGCGATCAATCTGGGATATCTTTCGGCTGAAGAGTTTGACAAGTGGGTGGTACCGCATGATATGACGGGACGATCTGCCGAAGAGTAGAATTTTAGAAATCACTTTGAATTTCGCCTTTCGGCAAAATGTCCAAAGTCGGAAAAAAATTATTTTCGCTTACGGCTGGCTTTTTCTTTGGCCAAAGCCTTTAGCATAGGCTGAGATGCGTACACTTTTTCTGGTTTCTCCGTGCCGTCCTCATCAAATCGCTGCCAAATGCCGTATTTCCCACCTTCGCGATATTCACCGGTTGATTCAAGCTGTCCCGACTGATAATAATACCGGAATTCCCCATGGGCCATGGTCATTTCGCGATCGCTGTAATAACCTTCCATTTTGAGTTCACCGGAAATGAAAAAGGCTTTGAATAAAAATCCACGCTCTGTTTCCTCCTCCAACAGACAGATGTAGGCAGCGTTTTTCTTATTTTTCACCACTTCCATTCTCACATCGAGATAAATTTCTTCTCCACCATCGAATGGGGATGCCTGAGCTCCAACTGATAAACTTAGCGCCACTACAAGTATCTTAAAAGTGGGCATGGAATTCGATTTTTTCATTGTTTGATCTTACGAACCGGCACCGGGGAAGGTTGCGGTTGCGTGCGATCAAACCCACCCAATTTTCAGGCCAGCCAGCCTTCCCGGTCCATGGATCGGTACTGTATGGCTTCCGCCAAATGGACCGTTTTGATTCCTTCCGAGGCTTCGAGATCAGCGATGGTACGGGCCACCTTCAAAATTCGCGCATAGCTGCGGGCCGAAAAACCAAGCCTGTCTACTGCATTATTTAACAGGGCTTCACCTGACGCATCAATTTCGCAATGCACCTTCATCAATTTTGGGGAAAGTTGGGCATTGCAGTGGATATCTTTCACCTGGTCGTACCGGGCAGTTTGAATTTCCCGGGCAGCGATCACGCGCGCCCGTATGGTATCCGAATGTTCACCTGTTTCCCGGTTGCGCAATTCTTCAAAGGCCACTGGATTTACCTCGATGTGTAGGTCAATGCGGTCCATCAGCGGCCCCGAGATTTTTGCCAGGTAGCGCCTTACGGCAAATTCACTGTCGGCCGATTCACCGGGCTTGAAAAAATCACCGCTTGGGGAGGGATTCATCGAAGCAACGAGCATGAAGGACGATGGGTAATCCACAGAAATTTTGGCGCGGGAGATCGTTACGATTCGATCTTCGAGAGGTTGACGGAGTACTTCGAGTACGGCTCTTTTGAATTCGGGAAGCTCATCGAGAAACAGGATTCCATTGTGTGCGAGAGAAATTTCGCCCGGTTTTGGGTTGCTGCCTCCACCTACCAGGGCCACATCGCTCACCGTGTGGTGGGGGCTTCGGAATGGGCGTTCGGTGATCAGGGCTGTACCTGTAGGGAGAATACCCGATACCGAATGAATCTTTGTGGTTTCCAACGCTTCCTCAAGGGTGAGCGGTGGCAGAATGGTCGGAATTCTTTTGGCGAGCATGGTTTTCCCAACGCCGGGAGGGCCGATTAAGATGATGTTGTGGCCACCCGCCGCAGCGATTTCAAGTGCGCGCTTTACATTCTCCTGGCCTTTCACATCGCTGAAGTCGAAGCCGTGGCCATTTGCCGAAAAGGCAAAAGCTTCTTTGAGATCAACCTGTACGGCTGGTATTGAACCGGGATTTTGTAGCACGTCAATGGCTTCGGTGATATTTCGCACGCCATACACGTCGATTCCATCCACGATGGCCGCTTCACGTGCATTGTCCATGGGAAGTATAAAACCGCGATAACCTTCGGTGCGCGCCTGAATTGCCATCGGCAAGGCACCTTTGATGGGTTGCAGGCTGCCATCAAGCGAAAGTTCGCCCATGATGAGGTATTTTTCGATATCCGGTGCCTCGATCTGCTTGCTCGCAGCGAGGATGCCAAGGGCGAGTGGAAGATCATAAGCGGATCCCTCCTTTCGGATATCGGCCGGAGCCATGTTGATGGTTATTTTTTTGATGGGCAGGCGATAACCTGTGTTCCCGAGTGCGGCATCAATTCGTTGTTGACTTTCTTTTACCGCACTGTCTGGGAGGCCTACGAGAAAAAAGTTGACCCCTTTGTCAATATTTACTTCCACAGTGATCGTGATGGCATCGACTCCATACACCGCACTGCCAAATGTTTTTACTAGCATAGCATGACGGATATAAAGTTCAATGTACTCATTTTAGCCTGTTTGATCACCAGACTTTGGGCAAAGATTTTAATGGAAAAGCAAAATATTATTTTCGGAATGCCGCCAAACGGTCATCAGAAAAAGAAATGTTTTACCCTTTTCCGGAAGAGAACCTATTGAGCTATCTCCCGCTCGATGTAATCAATCAAACTGTGTATCACCTTTATGTGAATTTCCTGGATACGATCAGCATAACCGGAATGGGGAACCCGAATCTCAACGGTAGCCAGCTTTGCGAGTTCGCCGCCGTTTTTTCCCGTAAGGGCCACCACAAACATGCCTTTGGAAAGGGCCGCTTCTGCCGCTCTTACCACGTTGGGTGAATTGCCGCTGGTGCTGATTCCAAGCAGGACATCACCCTGCCTTCCGATGCCTTCGACAAACCGCGAAAAGACAAATTCATAACCGTAATCATTGGCCACGCAGGAAATGTGAGAGGGATCGGAAATAGATATGGCAGCCATCGGTTTCCGGTCGTCGCGGTACCTGCCGCTCAGCTCTTCGGCAAAATGCATGGCATCGCACATGGATCCGCCATTACCGCAGGAGATGATTTTTCCACCGCTTTGCAGAGACTTTACCATCAGGGTTCCGGCGGTCTCGATATCCCGGATTTTTGACGGATCGTTTGCAAATTTCTGAAGTACTTCCAGAGCTTCTTTGAAATGGAGTGAAATGGCTGAGTCCATAAGCGGTGAAATAATTAAAGCGTGTTTTAAATTAATTTTAGCACCCGTTTTGGGTTATAAAACAGATGCCATTCACATAGGGGTTACATGGGTGTTCGGATTCAAAAACTGGTTTGAATTTCCGAAAGGTCAGCAACTGACACCCCATCGACAAAGGTAATTTATATGGTGCTTCTTAAGTCGGCCCTGACAGATCATAAATTTCTACTTTTAGAGGGAGTAAATGGAAATTTTCGAAATGAATAATCAGGTGTTAAGGTGGGGCATAATCGGCCCCGGCATTATTGCACATAAAATGGCCGAAGCACTTGCGTTGAGTGCAGACAATCAACTCATCGCGGTGGCATCAAAAACCCCGGAAAAGGCTCAGGTGTTTGCACAAAAATATAGCGAAGTCAAAGCCTGTACCTATGATGAAATTGTGAATCATCCAGACGTAGATGTCATTTATGTGGCGACCACCCACAATTTTCATTACGAGAATGCGCTTTTTGCGTTGAGCCATGGGAAACATGTTTTGGTGGAAAAACCCTTTACGGTGAATGCTTCTCAGGCAGAAGAACTCGTGGCCCTTGCCCGCAAAAAGAACCTCTTTCTAATGGAAGCTATCTGGACGCGTTTTTTGCCTTCGGTGCAATTGCTCAAAAAACAACTTCACGAAGGTATAATCGGCGAAGTAAAAATGATGAATCTCACCTTCGGCGGGTTTGTGCCACCGTGGTACGAAACACGGCTCAATTCGCCCGAGCTCGCCGGTGGAGTTACCCTCGACATGGGAATCTACCCCATCACAGTTGCCACATTTTTACTTGGTGAAATGCCTGTGGAAGTGAAGTCTATGGCCAGAATGAGTGTTTTGGGTGTGGATGAGGTTTCCACCTATCTGTTCCGGTTTTCGTCGGGATGTTTCGTTCAGGTCGCCACGAGTTTCAATCTCCTGATGAAAAACGAAGCGCTGATTTATGGGATGAAGGGCTACATTGAATTTCCCAATTTCCAGACCGGGGAAGCTTACACCATTCACCAACACAACGGAACCAAAACAATAGAAAGATCTCAGGAAATTCACGAGCCCAACCATGAAAACGGATTCGTGTATCAGGTCGCTGA
>JBGTLS010000256.1:0-4625 GCA_041744015.1 Cryomorpha sp.
GAAACGTCCGCTAATTTTTCATCAAACATTGCGAGGTTGCGCTCTTTGTCCTCCCAGAGCAAATCTGATTGAACCAGTGAAAGCCGAAGCTCAGAAGCAGGAGTCATAACCTGTTCAACTTTTCTGCAGCTTCGAGCAGCGTATCATCGCTTTTCGCAAAACAAAAACGCAGCATAAACTGCTCGAGGGGTTTGTGGTAGAAAACGGAAACAGGAATGGCAGCCACGCCATTTTTTCGGGTGAGCTCTTCAGCAAATTTCAATTCTCCTTTCTTTGTAATTGCGCTGTAATTGAGCAATTGAAAATAGGTTCCTTGAGCCGGTGTGGCTTTAAATTTACCAGGTTCGAGAGCCTTCAGGAAGAGATCGCGTTTTTTCTGATACATGTCCGCAATACCCTCATAATGTTGAGGACTTTGCAAATATTCTGCGAGGGCATGTTGGATGGGCGTATTTACCGCGAACACCAGATATTGGTGGACTTTTCGGAACTCTGCCATCAGATTTTCAGGTCCGTAAATGTATCCCATTTTCCAACCGGTAACATGAAAAGTTTTTCCAAAACTCGCTACGATCATTGAACGTTTCGCCAGCTCTTCATATCGCGCAGCGCTTTCGTGGCGGTGGCCGTCAAAAACTATATGCTCATATACTTCATCGCTCAGCACCAGGGCATCGCTATTTACAGCGAGCTTTTCGAGTTCCCGCATATCTTCATCCGTCCAAATTGTACCCGTCGGGTTGTGAGGCGAATTGATCAGAATCAATTTCGTTTTCCGGGTTACGAGCCTTTTGACCTCTTCCCAATTCACTTTGAAATGCGGCCCTTTGAGTTGAACATATACAGGTCGGCCTCCATTGAGTAATATCGGCGGCACATAACAATCGTAAGCCGGAGTGAAAATCAGGACCTCATCTTCTTCTTTAACCAGTGCGGTGATAGCTGTATAAATAGCTTGGGTGGCACCGGCCGTAACGGTTATTTCTGTTGCCGGATCATAGTGACGCCCATAGGTTTTCTCAATTTTTTTTGAGATCTCTTCCCGAAGCACTTCAACGCCAGCCATTGGTGCATATTGGTTTCTACCATCCCGCATGTTCTTTTCGACGAGTTCCAGCAAATGGGCGTCAACAGGAAAATCCGGAAATCCCTGAGATAAGTTGATAGCCCCGGTTTCTGAGGCCATATTGCTCATCACAGTAAAAATGGTTGTGCCTAATTTTGGTAACTTGGATGAGATATCAACAGGGGATTGCATAGCCTTATTTTTCGCTGGCAAAATTAGCAAAGCGGGTGAGATTAACCGCCCAATCGGCCAGCTACAATGAAGGGAATCTTAAAAGCTTCCGTACGTCCCGTTAGATCAAAAACTTCGATCAGAAGAATATGTGGACCCAGGCGGGCTTTGGTGCCATTGTCGGCTACGCCATCCCAGGTGATTGTGCCCTCCGTACCCAATACCATATTATTTGATAATACCTTAATCCGACGACCTCTACGGTCATAAATTCCAATGGTAGCAAGTGCTCCGGGCGTATCGAGCAAATAATTGAGCTGGAGAATATCTTCAAAACCATCATTGTCGGGCGAAAAAATATCACTGAGTAGTTCAAAATTAGAACTTGCCCGACCTTCCGGGCTGTACTGGGAGTTGAGGTATCCCGGTGTAGCCCATCCCACCCTTTCCGCGGCAGAAGTCCAATTGCCAGGCTCATTTGTTGGCCGTGTGAAACTCATTCTTTCAAGTGAAACACCTTTCACATCATTTATCAGAGATAGATGATAATTTTCCAAATAGTCAAATTGGTCAACAACTTCCATTTGTTGATTGGTGAGAATCACTGAACCACTCGAATTGGGATAAGCCGGAAGTGATGACATTTGTACATAATTTTCATGGCGGCCCATTGGATATTCCTGACGAATATTCTGAATACTCTCAGTAAATACCAAATACTGACCAGGGAAAATCAACAACGGGTCATCAGAAATAATACGGCTTGTGCCGGAGTGATTTTGCAAAGACCAGTTCTGGAGACCAATGATTTTGGACGACACATTCACCACCTCCACAAAATCGGACCCACCTGTACGCGGGTTGAACAGAATTTCATTGATCAGAATATCACCCGGGAAACCTTGCTCCGGCAGACCAAGAGGAAATGGAGAAGATAGAATAATTTCATTGCCGCTACAATCCCTGATTCCGCTCAAAACCAATTCATACATAACACCAACCTCAAGCTGAGAAGCCAATTGAACACGAATAGCAGTGTAGCCAGGTGGCAAATTGGTGATGCTTTCTATCCCGATTTCGGGTGAAATAAAAATATCAGTAAAAAGCGTGCTGAGTGAGTCAATTACTTCCGTAAAACGAATTTCAATTAGTTCAGGATTTAACACGAAAACAGATTCAATGTCGGGAGGTGTCGTGTCAGGTGTTTCATTGTTAATCGAATTTACTGCTCCGGGTGTTCCTCCCATTGGCGCTACAGATGCCGCCCAATTATCTGCTCCCCTGCACGGTTCATTGAGGTTTATCCTTTCAAGACTGTATCCCCCACCCTCTTTCGACGGATCGCGATACCATGAGAGCTGATAGCTTACGCGATCAACCTCATCGCCATTTGCATTCCGCAAGAGCAACTCGCGTCCACCATTGGTGAGAAAGGTAGTAGACATGCCTGCAATAAAATACGCGTCAGGAAAAAATTCAAATTCAATTTGGTTGTTTACGCCTGCGCAGAGCAGGTATTCACCCGGCATCAGGAGTCTTGGATTTTGAAAGACGAGGCCTGATAGCGTAGAGCCTTGCAAATCCAACACCTTTTGGGATGCATTGTAAAGTTCAAAATACTCTGCCTCCGGCAAACCATTTGACGGCGTAGGATCGGCCATGATTTCCGAAATCAACAACTCATGATACTGAGGAACTTCGCCAAGTTGAATTTCAACCATCGTATTCTCCGCAAGAGTATTGCCTATGCAGTCTGTTGGACCGTTTATCGTCAGTACATAAACTACCCCCACTTCCAAACCTGGTTCAATAGTGATTTCTACAGAAAGAAGATCTTCGGCGGCTGCAGCTTCAAGGGTCGTAATTTCCTGATTCCATAAATACGATGCGTTGAGGAGAGACTCTGCATCCATGGCTTCCGAAAAGAACACTTGAATAAGTTCTGGTGTGAGTACCTGAAAAGAAAGAACCTCAGGACTTAACACATCCGGATCCGTATTATAAACACTGTTTTGTAAGCCCGGCGTACCACCGGAGGGATCCTGAGAAGCTGTCCAATTCGACTGGCCGCTGCATTCTGTAAATGGATTGATGATTTCCAAAGAATACCCACCATCATCTTTGTCCGGATCGCCATACCACGATATATGATACACCACCCGATCAACCAAATCGCCATTGGCATTTTGCAACAACAGTTCCCTGCCGCCATTGGTCAAAAAAGTCACAGACATTCCCGAAATAAAATACACATTCGAAAAAGTTGAAAAAACTTCGATATTGGTCGTACTTGCACAAACAATATACTCTCCGGGCAACACAATCCTCGGATTGGAAAACTGCAAACCGGACAAGGTCAAACCCTGAAGTTCCAATACTTTCTCACTCGCATTGAATATTTCGAAATATTCCCCATCTGGCAGTCCGACAACAGGTGTGGGGTCGGCCATAATTTCAGAAATTCTCAAATCGTACAATTCCGGTGTTTCACCGATTTGAATGTTCAAAATGGTATTCGCCGCCAGCTGATTTCCTTCGCAATCCAAAAGCCCGTTTAGCGTAAGCTCGTATAAAACACCCGTTTCCAATCCAGGTGTAATGGTCAATTGAACAGACATGAGGTTGCTGGCTGGTATGATGCCAACTACCTGGATGCCCTGATACCAAATATAAGATCCCTCGCTGAGGGATTGGGCATCCATTATTTCCGAAAAATTAATCTGAATAATATCGGGAGAAACAATTTGAAATGAAACAACTTCAGGATTCTGAAGGTCCGGTGTTTCATCAAAAACACTGTTTATGTTTCCGGGTGTGCCGCCGGATGGATCATCCGAGGCCCACCAGTTGTTCTCACCGCTGCACTCTGTGAATGGATTGATTAATTCGAGGGCATAGCCTCCATCATCTTTATCCGGATCGCCATACCACGATAATGTATAGCTGACTATATCGATGATCACACCCTCCGGACTGATGAGGGTGAGGCTGTCGGCTGTATTGGCAAGCGCAACAAAAGATGGAATGCCCATGACACTTCCAAAAGGTTGCAGCACTCCAACATTGGTCGTATTACAAAGAAGCAGATATCCTCCGGGAGGAATTACATAGGACGTCAGAGTTCTTTCTGTTGTGGTATTTACAAGAATCCAGCCTTGCAAATCCAAAAAAGAATCTCCCGCATTAAATAATTCGATGTATTCCACCTCCGGCAATCCGACAGAAGGTGTGGGATCGATCATCAACTCATTAAATACAATGTCCTTATAATCTGCCGATCCGAGCGTGAAATAGAAAAAATCGGTGCTTTCTTCACCCATTATATTTCCCGCAAGGTCGCTCAAGCCGCTTACAGTCAGGGCGTAATCCTCACCTTCAGTAAATGAAT
>JBGTLS010000257.1:0-5182 GCA_041744015.1 Cryomorpha sp.
GTTGGTGCCATAAGCCCGGATGTAATATAACTGACCTTTGTTGAGTCCTGAAATGGTGGACTGAAATACCCCGGGCCCTTCACCGTCAATAGTCAGGCCCAGATGAGCTTCCAGCGTGGGAGATTCTTCTTCACTCCATACCACACCACGCGCCAGGACCGGAGCTCCCCCATCGCTGATTACATCTCCCCCACTTTTGGCTCCTGTGGAGGATATTTCACTAACGCCAATGGTGCTCAATTGCACAAGCCTCAGGTTTTCGTCATCATCTTTACAAGACATCATCAACACGACACCGGTAGTCATAACAAAGAATGTTAGACAGGCAACTCTCATTTTATGAGTTTTAAAAGAATGTATGTTGAGCTTTTACAGGTTTTCATGATAATAAAGTATTGTCCATGCCTTGAAACCATTCCGGCAGATATTCCACTTCCGTAAATGTTTATTTGTGAGAAAGCGCGTAATCTGTTTCTATATAATTTTGTTTATAAATCATGGAGAAATGTTTGGCTCTGTAATTCCTAATCTTTAATGCAACGCACGGAACCACCCTTGGCGCGGCCGATGAAGTATAATCCAATAGCCATACCGGAATTTATAAATGTAAGGTCACGAACATTCGTGCCCACGACCGTACTGCTCCAATAATAGCCTACGAAGGTTAAATATTTTAAATTCCCATCGACAGCACTTCGTATGCCTGCTGCAGGAAGTTTCATTACACCGAGTCCACCAGCATTTTGTTCCAAATTCCATTCTACAAACGTAGGCAGTCTGAATCCCTCCGGACAAGGGTTGTTTACCCCATTCCCACCTTGCCACAGATTGTCGTTTTGTTGACTCAACCAATTAATTGGGGGATTTGGTGGAAGAATAAAGTTTGCATTTCCCGGGGTATCGGTGCTGCTAACTGTGCTTGTGATTGTTGAAGTACGACACTGATGCCCATCACTAAACCTGCCCCATTGGTAAAGATCGCCGTATGATTCTGCGTCATGAACAGCCGTCGCTACCCGTGATGCCCCCAGATTTCGATCCATCCAGATTCTTCCGGTTGCATGACTGAACACCGGCACCACCTCCGCCCCACCTTCTATGCAGTGAATGGTGCCCGGAGGGTAAGCCGCAAGTGGACCCGGTAAGGTGGTAAAGGTGATTTCCTGACCGTATGCTTTTCCGGCTGCATTGGTCGCAAATGCACGAACGTAGTAAGTTTCATCCGCGTTGAGATCTGAAATCGATGATGTGAATATGCCGGGTCCTCCACCCTCCAATCTCATACCCAAATGACTGTCCAGGCTGGGGGCTGGCTGGGGGCTCCACACCACACCCCTTGAAATCACCGGAGCCTCACCCTCGGCGGTAACATGGCCACCGCTCTGTACAGTAGCCAATGTAATTTCAGTTACGGGAAGAGTACGCACCTCCGGAACACCTGAGCTTTCGTCGTCATCCTTACATCCCACGAGCATGAAAGCGCTTGCGGCGAAAATTGAGAGTGTTTTATAGGTTGTTCTCATCACTTGAGGTTTTGAAAGATGATTGGTCTGGCTTTTCTCAAATAAGGTGAAAATAAGTAAAAAAAAGCGCTGTACTCAGACCCTGTTTCACCAACGGTTTTCTTTGTGTGTGGGTTTGGATCTGCCAAAGCCCGCTTTATCAGGGCGACTGCGTTTGCATTTCCGTGGAATCTATTCATGTTTTAAGCGGTTGATTTTTGCCCATCATCGGAACAATCCGGGAGTGCTAATCCTTGATACAGCGCATGGAGAGTCCGGTCGCGCGCTCCCGGCCGGAAGTGAGGGTTAATGTACCCGAGAAAATGAGATGTCGGATGAATGTCCCCGAAAGCGTAGCACTCTGGTAGAAACCTCTGGTGCCAACATCACGCAGAGATCCATCCTCCCAGTGCCGACGGCCGGCAGTGGTGAGTTTTAAGGGAGATCCAAAAGCGCCATCCGTATTGTTGGAGGTCCATTCATTGATCTCTTCCAACCACTCTGTTTCCGTGGGCAGCCGGAATCCTTCCGGGCAGGGGTTGTTGATCCCATCGACTCCCTGCCAGAGATTGTTGTCCCGGGGGTTTAGCCAATTATAGCCATCACTGCCGCCACTTACGATGAAGTTACTGTGGGCAGGGCTAGAGGTACTTGCGATTTCTGTGGTTGTAACAGAACTCCTGCACTGATGCCCGTCACCAAACCTGCCCCATTGGTAAAGGTCTCCATAAGCCGCTTCATCTGTTGCCGATGTGGCGACCTGTGCGGCGCCGAGGTTGCGGTCCATCCAGATTTTGCCTGTTATGGGATTGATGACCTCCACCACCTCAGTTCCGCCAGGAAAGCAATGGATGGTGCCATGGGGATAATCCGGGGTGGAGATGCTATCTTCCGTGGTGAATTCAATTTGCTGGCCATAGGCTGTACCTGCAGCGTTGGTGGCATATGCGCGTACGTAGTATGTCTGACCTGCGCTCAGGCCTGATAAGGTGGAAATAAATACACCAGGTCCTCCGCCGTCATCTGTAAAGCCTAGTGTATTTTCCATATCTGGGGCTGGCTGGAGGTTCCACACCACACCACGCGAACTTACTGGTGCGCCGCCATCGTTATATACATTGCCACCGCTTTGAGATATATTCGGCGTGATTTCTATAACCGCCAGTGTACTCAGTTGAGGAATGTCTGTTCCGGCATCGTCATCTTCACATCCCGATAATATCAGAACGCCAATGACCAAAGAAAAGAGATTCTTAAAAACTGAGCTCATCTGATAAGAGATTGCTTCGGCGAGTTAATACCGTAGGGTGAAAATAAGCAAAACATTCTTCCAAACTTTGAGACCATTTCACGATCGGTCTTCTTCTCCAATGCATTTGGATCTCGTAAAACCGGCTTCATCCGGGCGTTTCCCTTCCATTTATAAAGCATTCCTTCAATGCCCTGGCCGGTCCACTCCGCCTATTATCGGCACAACTGTCTCACTGCCCATTGCCCTTTGCAAATTGCCTAATGTCAAAGCAGCCCAATCTGCCTGTTGGCTATAGCCCCGGGATATAATCGATTTTAGGGTTTCAGCCCAACTCTTCAAGTGGGATCACACATTTCTCTGGTAACTACGTGAAAAAAACATCCGCAGGAATCCCAAAATAATTTTTCAATTTCTGCGCCATTTTCAATGTGATTTCCCGCTTACCTGAAAGAATGGCTGAAACATGTCCCTTGCTTCCAATGATGGGCTCAAGATCCCTGGCTTTCATTCCCTTTTCCTTCATTTTATATTTTATGACCTCTAATGCATCGAGTTCAGGCAATAGATGGTTTTTTTCATCATAGTCTTTTACAAGTACCATTAATAGTTCCAACTCATCGTTTTCAGGTGAATTAGGCTCGACATGGAATATTTCCATCATTCGAATAGACGCTTTGTTATACGCATCTTCTGTTTTTAAAACTTTCCAATTCATCATTTCACATTTTAGTTGTTAGAATCGACGTATCAAATGCGATGGTTTGAACGTCAATCTTGTCGTATTCTTTATGCGTACCAAACCAAATGACATAAGCTGCTGCCTGCAAAAAGTTTATAGAGATCACCAGTCTAAAATCATTTCCTTTTATGTTGAAAACAACTCTGTTATTATTCACGATGCTGGCATTCCCATAAACCCTTTTTAGTTCATTGAAATTCGCGAATGAATGTTTTGAAAATTCCGTATGCCAGATCATTAACGGTTTTTCAGCCCCAGGATATTTTTTGATGTAATATAGAATCGTTTTCCTGACCAGAACTTTCACCCCACAAAGTTAAACGAAGTTTTCAATTTGCAAACTTTTATTCACAAAATATTCAGGAAAGGACAAATTAGCACGCTTTCCATAAGTATACAGACCTCTTCATATTTGTTTATGGGAGAAGTCTTTTAAATAACTAAAGTTTCGCATATCCAATTGACCATAATTTTATACTTCAAAAGCAATAAAAACCATTCGGGGGATGCACGCTGCGCGCGCAAAAAAATTGCACAGAGAGCACACCTGCCTGGCAAGACAGGGAAACGTATTAAATGTTGGAGAGCACAGAACTTTGGCAGCAACGCTGCCGGAGAGAAAAACAGAATAAGTAAAAAAATATGGTCCCAAGTCAATAATTCCAGATTACACAAAAACTATTCTGTGCTCACCAACACACAGCTCGTTTCTGTGCTCTGTGTAATTTTTTGTGTCCGCTGCGCGAACATTGTTTTTTACGCAGAGCTCGCTGAGACGTATTTTGTGGAAGAGATCACAGAACTTTTGTGTTCGCTGCGCGAACAATCATTTAAGGCGGGACTAATTACTTCCCTGCGGTCAGTGAGCTCCCTTCGGTCGGTTCTGTGTTCTCTACCCCTTAGAATGTCTCTGTGTTCTCTGGGTAATTTTTTGTGTTCGCGCAGCGGACACAACACAAATAGCACAGCACCATTTTGAGCAGTAATGATACGCGAATCTTTATTTAAACAATATTCACTTCCCTTTCCAGTTCCACCCCGAATTTCTCTCTGATCGATTCCAACACCTGTGTTGACAGATCATAGATTTCGCCTCCTGTAGCTCCCCCGTAGTTGACCAGCACCAGGGCCTGTTTTTCATGCATCCCGCAATTGCCCACGCGTTTTCCCTTCCAACCGGCTTTTTCAATCAGCCAACCGGCTGCGAGTTTTACATGGTTGTCATCCGCCGGATAATTTGGCGCTTCCGGATATTCTGAAAGGATTTTTTCGAGTACATCCCTGGCGACCACCGGATTTTTGAAAAAACTTCCAGCGTTGCCGAGCACGGCCGGATTCGGCAATTTGCTGTTTCGAATATTAATGACTGCCCGACTGACATCCGCAATGCCCGGATTTTTGACTCCGAGATGGTTTAATTCTGTTTCAATCGCTCCATAACTCACATTGATCTGTGGTTTTTTGAACAGCCTGAAAGTGACAGAAAATATGACGAACTGATTTTTAAACTTTCGTTTAAAGACGCTTTCCCGATAGCCGAATTCACAGGCCTCAGCCGAAAAATGAACCAACTTCCCGTTGCTCAGGTCGTACGCTTCGAGCGATTCAAATCTGTCTTTGATTTCAACCCCGTAGGCTCCAATGTTTTGCATGGGACTCGCGCCCACATTCCCGGGTATGAGGGAAAGG
>JBGTLS010000258.1:0-10049 GCA_041744015.1 Cryomorpha sp.
TTAGTCGTAGCAAGTCGTAAAGCTTGTAGGATATTTCGGCCGGCAATTATCGCCTTATTTTGATCACGATGCGTTTAATTTACTCAGCCTGAAAAGGATTTTTATTGGAAATAGTTATGACGCCACCGCCCGATCACACTGAAGCAAACTGTACTACCTGATTCATCAGAATCCAATATAAACAGGTCCGACAATTCAAAAGCCCGCTTTTTCATCGTGCGCATTCCATTGCCCGATTTGGATTTTACGTCAAATCCAATCCCATTGTCGCTAAGACAAATCTTAAAATCTCCACTATCTTCCTGTGTTATACGCAAACTCACTTCAGAAGCCTTGGCATATTTTGCTGCATTGTTGACCGCCTCTTTCAGGATAAGAAGGATGTTCTTTCGGTCTCCCTGACTGAGGGTGAGATCAAAGAAAGACGGGTGTACCTCACATCTAAAACGACAATCGCACGCTGCCAGAATTTCAAACGCGAATGAGCGAATACGCTCCACGAGTTTCTCTCCGGAATCATTTAGCGGATTGATTGCCCACACAAGGTCACTCATGGCATTCAGGGTGGTGGCCACAGTTTTCTCAATATTTTCCAGGAGTTGTTTTGTCTGGTTTTGATCATTTTCATCCAGTTTTTGTTTGGCCGCGTAGGAATAAATATTGATGCTGCTCAATGAGCTTCCAATATCATCATGGAGGTCGCTGGCTATTTTATCCCTAACCAACATATAGCGTTTTTGCAATTCCTGCTTTTCAAGTAACTCATGAATATGCCCGCGTTGGGCAGCCACTTTAGCCACTTCCGCCTCTCTTGCCTTAAACAACAAACCAGTATTGAATATAGCCAGTTCCAAAACAATTCCTCCCATGGTGATGGTAAGTGGATCGATCATACTCAGTAAATTCCTGAACAGAAGGGGTGAGATATTTGCACCTACATGTGCCAGTAGTGCAAAAGAGCTTCCGGCAACCAGAAATCTGGCCACTGCCCGCTTTTGCCTTGAAATTCGAATGATGGCATATAAAGAAAACAAAAACTGAATGGCCAGAATAATCTGGAAGATAAGTTGATTGTTCAGGTCATTTGGGATATTTTGAAGTAAAAACAAAACAAGGGTGGATACGAGCAAAAAGACTTCGAAAATTTTGAAATATCTTTCCAGCGGAGCATCAAATACAGCCAAATCAACAAAATGACGGGCAAACCTTACATAAAACAGCGTTGGCAGGACCAGGAGTACATCGTTGATAGCGATCATGGTACCTGCATCTATTTGAGCTAACCCATCAATTCTGGCCAACTGCACACTATACCGACCATAGAAATAAAGAAAAGCGGCAAGAATATACATCACATAATAGAAATACTCCCGCCTTCTCACCAGAAACCACTGAAACAACACATAAACGAATTGAAATATAAGGAGTCCGCAGAATAGAAAATAAATATACTCGGTCAGGATTTTATCTTCTCTGTGTTCGTTTGAACGTTTGTGATATCCATCCAAATATCCACACTGCAACCACAACTGCGAAATCATAGCACTTCGTGAATAATGTCCAATTTGGATATAAACCACTCCTTTTTCACCGCGTTGGAGCCTCAAACCAACAGCGAATGGATCACCAGATTGTAGATTGTAATTTCCAATATCGATGGCTCCCGCATAACTCGAATCGATCATTCCATTACCGATCAAATAATAATGCACTTCGGTAAAAGAACCAGTACGCAGGGCGGGTTGCGCTTTTAAAGAGTCCAAAATTTCTATTTCCGTACGCATCCAGATGCGCCGATCACTGTTGAGTTTCATTAAGGCCTTGTAAGCTTCTTCATTGGTATGCAGAAACGAGGCCTCCATAACCTCTTCAAGGGTCATGTCCCCGTGATCATCAATAAAGTAAATGGGTTCTGACAAGGTAATAACTCCTTCAACTTCATCACGAAGATAGCCCTGAGAATAGCCGCAAGCCATCACCCCCCACAAAATCAATCCCAGACATACGCTTTTCACCATGTGCCCATTACGGGTACAATATATGATTTTCCCAAGTTATTCTGAATAATTGGATCGGAGGGAAGAGATTGGTGAGGGATCTGGAATGCCATCAATTGATTGCGCAATTATTAAATGAGTCGTTCCCTTATCGCCTTAGCTACCGCCTCTCCTATCGAATGCACATGTAATTTTTCATAGATATGCCTCACATGTGTATTGACAGTATTGTAGGTAATATCAAGGTTGGCAGCCACCATTTTATAACTATTGCCGCTGACAAGTTCTGCCAGAATTTGCAATTCCCGATCAGTTAGCCCATAGATATCAACGACTTTAAAAGCGTCATTTTCTGGAAAGTCGCTTTCGCGAAAAAAACGCAACACTTTTGATGCAATTGCCGGACTCATGGGAGCTCCACCCTCATATGCTTCCCGAATACCGTCAATAATTTTGTCTGGTGGACTTTTTTTGAGCAAATAACCTGAAGCACCTGCTTTGATAGCATCAAAAATGATGTTTTCTTCATCAAAGACAGTTTGCATTAGAATAACCGCATTCGGGATCTTCTCTTTGATTTGGCGAACAGCCGTTATACCTGAAACTCCCGGCATTTCAATATCCATCAAAATAATTTCCGGTTTGCAATGCTTCAGATTTTCAACGGCGTTATTGGCATCTTCAAAAATACCCACCACCGACATATCCGATTGCATACCAAGCAGGTATTTAAGGCTCAGCCGTTGATCTTCACTATCATCAAATACCGCTATGCGGATATGTGGCGATTTGGTTTTCATTTTCGGAGGCAAGATAGTGATAAGCCGATTGCAGTACACCTCACCAATTTCAGTGATTTTTGATCCATTCTTAACCCTTGTTATTGCTGTTGTTTCTGCTCAATATTCGAGAATAAAATAACATGACACGAATGATCTCACTAGAATTAGTGAGAAGCGAGGTTTGAACTTTTGTTAAATTTGTAAAAGAAAAAAACGTCATTTTCGATCGCCAATCATTTGTAATTCAGTTTATGCGTTATTCCAGGCTAACCAACCTTTCGCATTTCTTTTACATCACCTGAAAAGCTTCAAAAGCTTTTCGGAATTACAACCAGACAAAAAAAGGGGCTTCTCGTATGTTTGAGACCGCCCCTTTTTAATTGCAAATCCACTTAAGCTCAGTTTCGCATCAAAAAATTGACCTGTTTCAATTGGCTAACCTGGTAATTGAAATATGACAACTACTTTGACCTGATCATTTTATGAGTTGCAATCACCCTACCATCTACCACCAGGGTATATGTGTAGATGCCACTGCTTAAATCACCCGACAAAACTTCAATTTGTCCGGATCCATTACTTGTGATAGGCACTGAACGGATGATTCTACCATCTATGGTTCCGAACATGATATGAGCTTGAACAAATTGCACAGGAATATCATATAAAATCAGGGTTGATTCGCTAAATGGATTCGGCACATTTTGATACAATTTAATTTCTTCAGAATCTGCCAGTGTAACTTGTTGATTTGGTATTCCTGCAGGCATGGCATTTTTTGCCAGAACAAGATCTCTCAAATCATCGATTTGCTGCCGTAGCAATACCAGCTGATCTTTCTGATTCTGAATTTCATCTTGTTGCTCCTGCATGGCTTTTGTTAAAAGGGCGATAAATCCAAGGTAATTGACCGCTTTGTAATCCACTGCCGGTATTTGTTCCGAACCATCCTTGTTAACCATGGCAGGTTTGTGAACTTCTTCAATCAAAGCAGGCAGAACTTCCTCTACTTCCTGGGAAATGAAACCGTATTGTTTTCCGGCGCTAAAGTTCATCCCCAGTGGTTTTCCGTCGATGAAGGTATAGGTGGTGGGATTCAATTTGGCTATGATTTCACTGGCTGAGGAAATGGGCTGAATGCCGGTTTTAAATTTCCTGTCGGAAATAACCACGAAACCGGAATAGTAACCTGTGCCGTTGATAAAAACATCACCATCAAACCATCCTGCCCAATCGGGTCCGATCAATCCGGTGGTTGAGTTGGTGGGTTCTCCGGTGGCATAAATACCAATATTCGCTTGGGGATAAAATGCCGTATAACTGTTTTGTGGCGGATTGCCGAGCGAATTTTGTCCAATTGCGGTGACACCTATATTGTAAAAGGCTGCGCCGGAAGCGTAGAAATACCCGCCTGTGCTGGTAAGTCCTCCACTGGCCAGGTTGATTGATCCATAATTGTCATTGGCATTTCTACCTTCGACCCGGACACCTGCGTTTACTGTATTGTTTGGAGCCACGGCTTGAAAGGAACCACCATACGCAGGTCCCGCTATCACATTAAATGCCTCACCATATACCCCGATAGCATCGCGAAACCCTGTGGCCCTCCCCCAAACGCCTACTGATGAGGCCGCAAAAGCAGATGAATTCGATTCACCAAAAAATCCGACACCCGTTCCACCAGGAGCATTGAAAGCATTGTTTGCATAACTCGTGATACTGGGTGGATACGCGGTGGTGCTTTGAGTCAGAAACGAGGTGGTGGCATTTACTTTGCCAGGCTGACCAAGGCTTCCGCAGTTGTATCCAAAGTGAACTTTATCAACCGATGGATTATCACCGGAGAAATAAAAGTGGTTCAAGTTGAGCGGAATATCATAGTCACCCGTCAGCGGATTGGGAAGTGATGTACAGGGACTACCGGGACCCCCTCCCAACGTCGTGGATGACTGAACATAAATGACATCCCCTGCTGCATCAACCGCCAAAACACCTTGGCCAGGATTAACAACAGGAGGTGTTGAGGCATTTAACAGCTGGAAGCGCAAACCGCTGTTTCCTGCCGGGGTTGCGGCAGTTCCAGCAGTACTTTGGCCGACAATGTGAACAGTATTTTGGGGATCCAAATTTGGCGCAGCCGGGTCGATATTAAACAAAACCCGGCCATCCACACCTGTAGTCGTTGTAAATCTGGCAACTTCAAGACCTCCGACCGACGATGATGGATTACCTGGAAAAAGATTCAATTGAGAATTGAAAATTATTTTAAACCGATCATTTCCATCGTCTCCCCAGGCCAGGATGGCATCTGTGAGATTTTGTCCCATCTGACGCAACCCTACATACATGGCATCACCACCTTCGTTAATATAGGTACCAAGATTCATCCAGTCACGATGTGTAATTGTATTCTGCGTACCAGGCACACCCATGTGTACCATGGCTAAGGTACCCGCACCATTTGCCGGCCCTGCCTGACTCCATATCCCTACCCTTGTAGTATTAAAATACTGCGGTTGAAATGTGGTGGTCACATTGGTCTGGTTTATATTGCCAATGGTCACTTTTGTGCTGCGCGGACCGGTGGGAAGGCTCAGATTTTGCATATCAAATCTGAAAATGCCGGCTTCTATTTTATCAAAGAGGGCAATATTCTGCGCATTCAATCCCAGTCGGAAACCCTGATTTGGTGCAAACCCGGTATTGGAAAAACGAAACATATTGTCCCCGGCGATATTCACATAACTATGCAATCGATCCTGAGGGACGAAGGTCGTTGGAATATTATTTCCAAAACCTATCCGGCCACCATTGATTGTGCCCGGTCCATTGGTCACTGCCATGCGGAAAAAATTATTGGTGCCTATGCCAATAGGTTGATTTCCTAAATGCTGAATACGCAGGGGAAAAGGCTGTGCAGCGTTCCACCCGACATAATTGGCCGGCCCGCCTGCGTTGGTTGCTACGCTGACCTGAGCCAGCGTATAATGCGATAAAAAGAAGGTACAGAAGATACTGAGGAGTATTATAATGGTTTTCATGATTGTAAAATTTTGGTTAAAAAGATTGGAAACACGTGAACTGTTTTGATAAAGCAAATCCAAAAAGGAAATGGAAGAAGAGAGGAAAAGAGGGTGAAAAAAGATGGGATTTCAGGTCAAACCAGAAGGGTTGACAGACCGATTGAAGTATGCATTGCGGTTTCACTCATAGAGCGAAGTACCTTATCCGAATAAAAAATGGGGAACAGGTTCTAAAGCCGATAAGCTTTTATATGACAGTTATAATAAGTTGGTTAGCTAAATTAAAAGTAACAAGGAAAATCGAATTAACAATAAATTAACCTGAAAATATTTCTCTGACAGAAAATGAAAAAGGGAGATTTCTTTCGAAATCCCCCTTCATCATTCATCTACCTGCTACGTTGTTACAGCTTCACACTATCTGGCCAGGATGAATTTTTCAGTGTTTACACCGACCGCAGAAGTGAGCCTGTAGATATAAACACCATTCGGCAATCTGTCTGCCTGAAAGTCCATTCGGTATTCCTGATCCGGCTGGACATCCTGATTAAAAAGGGATTGAATCATACGGCCGCTCATGTCATAAACCTCCAGCGTTGCCCGACCACTTTCCGGAAGGGTAAATATCACGGTGGACAATCCGGTGGTTGGATTTGGCTGACTCATAAGCGCAGCCGGCCCATTGCAACTGGTCACATTGATGGTAATCAGGTTAGAACGGCGTATACAGGCAGGAAGATTCAACGGATCTACAGTGGCAGGATTTAATCCTGAATACACGGCTCTGGTAACCCGATAAGACCCGGGTCCAAATGTATCAAAATCAAAACTTCCGGATGTATTATTGGCCAGTACTGTAGCGCCACTTTGGTCCAAAACAGCCCAACGATAGGATGGACCCTCAGCGCCTGTGGAAGTAAAGCTGATGACAGATGGCACCCCGTCATTTCCACATACTGTGGTGGAACTGTTGGCGGAAATAGTGCCAGGATTGAGCAACACTGAATTCACTGCAATGAAATTTGAAAGATCGTAACAGCCTGTGAGTTGATTGGCATTGGTTACTCCCTGCAGAAGTGCCAGACTTGGTGTTCCAACATAGGCGATGCGATACGACCCGGCCGGATATAATCCCAAATCAAAAGTGCCGGCACTGTTCAATGCAACAACTTCCAGTGCGGGAAAAGTTACAAGGCCGAAAGTCCCCTGACCATATTTTCCGGTCACTGAAACCTGAATAACGTCACCAAAATTGTCGCCAAGACAGGTGGAAGTACTTCCCGATACCACTTTGATCAGTCCTCCATTTGCAAGACAGCTGTCATTAGCATCACATATGTTGTCCTGATCCACATCTCCCCCGCTTTCGCATGGTGTGCCAAAACGATATCCTCCGCAACCACTTGTCGCATTGAACCTGAGGTAGTATATACCAGGCGATGTAATTAAACGATTATAAACTATCGTGTCACCGGGATTATATAAATAGTTGATGAGTGACCCAGTGGAATTGTACAGGTAAATATAACCCGCCAATGAACCGGAATATATGAAAGGCACGCTTAATTGAAATGGAACCTCAGTGATTTTGATTGCATAATAATCGTCGGCATCTTCAATATTGTTACCCGTTCTATATCCCAATTGGCCTTGATTATACTTTGTGACGGAAGTAAAGGTAGCCTCAGCAATTGAATTGTTGGTTTCAACATCATTGGCAAATTGAGGGGTCGAAGTATTGAAAACAGCTGTATAACTGCCACACCCTGAAGATCCATTTATTCGCCCGATCAATGTGTCAGCGGCCTGACAATTTGCAGTATACTGCCGCAAACCACTTCCGTTAGATGAATAGCCCATCAGTTGGCCATTTTTTCGATAAAGATAAACCCAAACGTTCAGACCTGCATCCGCAGTAACACTAAAAGTCACATTGCCATTTCTGGGACTGATATAGTAAAAATAGTCATCGTTATCACTTACATTAAGGCCGTTGGCGTAATTCAGGTGACCCGTAAATGACTGATTCTCCTGAAAGGTTTGTTTAATGGTCGCAATCGAGTTATTGGGTTCGACGTCACCCAAATAAGGTAAAGTGGATGTATTAAACGCTGCAGTATAACTTCCACATCCCGATGATCCATTGATCCGGCCTATAAGTGTATCCGCAGCCTGACAGGTTGCGGTAAACTCACGCAAACCACTCCCATTGGATGAATATCCGAGAAGATTTCCATTTTTTCTGTAGAGATATACCCAGACGTTCAGTCCGGTCGTAGTCGTTACACTAAACGTTACATTCCCATCCCGGGGGCTGATATAATAAAAATACTCATCGGAATCGGTCGTGCCATTGTTATTGTGACCCAGATGTCCGGTAAAAGATTGACCCTCAGTAAAAGTCTGCTGGATCATAGCGATACTGTTATTTGGCTCAATATCGGCAGGTACGGGAGGAGCATTTAGTGTTACCTGAAGGTTATAACTCCCTGCACCACTCGTGTTAGTGCAGCGCAGATATATGATATTCGCTCCGTAACAATCCGCCGTAAGCGTTTTAGGTCCGGTACCTGCTGAAGAATAATTAATCAGTGATCCATTCGGCCTGTAAAAATAGAAGTAGCCATTCAGGCCAGTTCCATAAGTGCCATTCACAGTAACACTACCAACATTAGGTAAAGTAATGGCGTACCAGTCTTCTGTATCAGTGACTGGAGTCCCGAGTGTTCCAATAACATTGGTGTTGAGAGCAAGCGGATTGGCTGTAGCCAAAGTATTGTTTGGCTCAACGTCCGCCCAAAGATTAAATGATAAAATAGTCATAAAGGCTATAAGACTCATAGCCCTGATTTGTGTAAGCATCTTTTTCATGGTGTTTTTGATTTGGTTGTGATAAAATCTGGCAAACAGTTTTAAGGCCAGCGCTCTGTGACTACATCGATCCTAAGCCGTTTTGTGAACTTCAAACTCCAAAAAACTGCTGAATTATTTAAAACGCTCTGTAAATCAAAGACAAAAACTTCGGTGAACTGATTTACAAGTACGGCTAAAGCATAAAAAAACACGATCAACAGCAAAATAATCCATCATGTGTACGTCATATGACTTCTTTTAACTTCGCATTTGATTCTTTCTCAATTCCGGATATAAAATTTCCGGGTTCAAAATATATCATCATTAAACTTTTGGCCCGAATTTAGCAGAGCGGTCACGGCTTAAGCCTTCACGAATCCAATCTTTTCATGCGCATACTCATTATACCGGTCCTCATCATACTCACTGCCTGCAGTAGTCAATCATTTAAGGAAACCATGGAAACTGTAAACCGCACCATCAATGAAGCAGGTGGCGGTGCTTTAACGACCTCAGAAGTTGTTTCCGGATTGAAGGAAGCCCTTGTCGTAGGCACGGGCGAAGCGGTGGATGTAGGCAGCAAGACAAATGGTTTCTACAAAAATCCAAAACTGTACATCCCATTTCCTCCCGAAGCACAAAAGGTAAAAAACACCGCTCTGTCCCTTGGTCTGACATCTCAGGTTACCCAATTTGAGGAAACGCTCAACCGCGCAGCTGAAGAAGCGGTCAAATCTGCCAAACCTATTTTTGTAAATGCCATTACTTCAATGACAATCGAAGATGCTTTCGGGCTTCTTCAGGGCGGCGACAATGCTGCCACAGAATACCTTAAGCGGAAGACCACCGCATCTTTGATTAATAGCTTTGAGCCAAAAGTACAGGAAGCCGTAAACAAAGTGGAACTGACCAAATACTGGAATCCTTTGGCGAGCGCTTATAATTCCACTACTACGCTTACCGGCGGAAGCCCAATCAATC
This sequence comes from Cryomorpha sp., assembly GCA_041744015.1. Taxonomy (GTDB): domain Bacteria; phylum Bacteroidota; class Bacteroidia; order Flavobacteriales_D; family Cryomorphaceae; genus JBBQZU01. The sequence goes on from JBGTLS010000258.1 coordinate 9,637, forward strand.
CCGACCTTACCCAATATGTGACAGAAAGAGCCATCGACGGATTGTTCATTCTCATTGCGGAAGAGGAAAAATCCATAAGGGAAAATCCTGCCGCGCGGGTTACCGCCATTCTGGAGCGGGTCTTCGGCTCACCGGAAGCCAGAAAATAAGTGAGAGACTTGATCTCCAAGAATGTATTGACAGAGATCAATTAATCCGGGTTTCAATTATTTGTTGCCTTTGGATGTTTGAGGATTTAATATTTCCACGTACATTCATACCAAATCCGCAATATGAAACTTTCAACAACCATTCTGATCCTTATCGCTTTTCCCTTTTCCAACCTGACAGGACAGGTATCCTTTTCGGAAAAAACTTTTCAGGAAATTATAGCGCAGGCCAAAGACGAATCCAAATACGTGATGGTGGATGCC
>JBGTLS010000259.1:0-2976 GCA_041744015.1 Cryomorpha sp.
TTCTCGATTTTAGAAGGGATGAAGGTGCCAGGCTACACAAGGATATTTCTGAGCGGATCAATCTCATAGAGACATATCGACTCGGTGTGGAGGACCATCTCGAAGATCGACTTCAAAGTGTACGCACGCGAATCGAGAAAAATGTGAAAGACCTGTTTGCCGACGAGCAGATTGATAAAAACAGACTTGAGCAGGAAATCATCTATTACGTGGAAAAACTGGATATCACCGAAGAGCATATCCGGTTGAAGGGCCACTGTCAGTACTTTTTAGAAACAATGTCGTCACCGGATTACCCCGGAAAGAAGCTCGGATTTATTTCACAGGAAATTGGCAGGGAAATCAACACAATGGGTGCTAAAGCAAACCACGTGGCCATACAAAAGCTCGTGGTGCAAATGAAAGACGAACTTGAAAAAATCAAGGAACAACTGCTGAATATCCGGTAATGACAGCGTTTAAAGGCAAATGCATTATTGTATCTGCGCCATCAGGCGCGGGCAAAACGACCATCGTAAAACACCTGCTCCATACAATTCCGAACCTGGCATTTTCAGTTTCGGCCACATCACGACCTCCCCGATCGAATGAAGTAGCCGGAAAAGACTATCATTTTATCACGGAAGATGATTTTCGCAAACAAATTCAGGCCAATGAATTTCTTGAATGGGAAGAGGTTTATCCAGGACGCTTTTACGGCACTCCAAAAAGCGAAATAAAAAGATTGTGGGCTGCCGGAAATCACATTATCTTCGATCTGGACGTGGTAGGCGGAGTCAATTTGAAGACCTATTTCGGATCCACGGCACTGGCGTTGTTTATTCAACCACCGAGCATAAAAGTCCTGGAGGAGCGATTGAGAAAGAGGTCTACAGAGAGCGAAGAAACCCTCGCTACCCGTGTATCAAAAGCGAATTCCGAGTTAAAATACGCCAGCCAGTTTGACAAAATTATCATCAATGATGATTTGGACAAGGCCTGTCAGCAAAGTGTAATCTGGATTAAAGAATTTCTCAATACATGAAAAAAATTGGCCTGTATTTCGGCACATTCAACCCCATTCATGTTGGCCATCTAATCATTGCCAATTTCATGGCCGATTATACCGACCTTGAGGAAGTATGGCTGGTCGTTTCTCCCCAAAATCCACTGAAAGAGAAATCCAGCCTCCTCAAAGATTATCACAGGTTGGCGCTTTCGCGATTAGCCGTGGAAGACAATCCAAAGATCAAGGTTTCAGATATTGAATTTCACTTATCCAAACCATCCTACACCGTTCAAACACTTGCTCATCTGACCGAAGCATACCCTGAAAATAATTTTGCACTTATCATGGGGGAAGACAATTTACGCACCCTGCACAAATGGAAAAACTATGAAGTGATTCTGGAGCGACATCAGGTTTATGTTTATCCCCGTGTACTTACCGAACAGGAGAAAAAAGACCTTAAAAGTCACCGCACCAAACCATCTCTGACTGCCAATCCGGGCATCATACGTGTAGATGCTCCCGTAATGCGCCTTTCTGCAAGTTTTATAAGGAGGGCCATTGAGGAGGGCCACGACGTGCGATATTTGCTCACCGAACCGGTTTACAAATACGTCAAAGAGATGCATTTTTACGAGAAATAATTCCTGTCTGAAAATTTTTGTCGTTGATAATGTGATGTTCATCCCGCAAAAATGATCAAAGATGCGTTTTGGCACGTCATTTGAAATTCGCTCCCCGAATTAAAAATGACAACATGAAAACCAACAGATTTTATACTGAACTTGCAAGTAAAGCTATTAGTCAAATGATGAACGGACAAGTGGCCGAATACTTCAAAACCCTTCTGGACATGCAAAAGTTGCGCATGGAATATGCCAACAACAGCAGAAGGAATCAACTCGTCTGAAACTATATATTGGAATTAAACCTGATTACCTTCGCGTATTCAGTAAAGTAATATGCGTATTGATAAATTTGTTTGGACAGTGCGTTTGTATAAAACACGTTCAATTGCTGCCAACGCGGTGAAAGGGGCAGAAGTGTTTTTAAACGAAAAACAAACCAAACCTGCACAGACAATAAAGCCAGGTGATATTTTGCGTGTCAAGCGCAACCCCATCTGGAGATCATATAAAATTCTGGAAATTCCAAAAAACAGAATCGGCGCCAAATTATTAAGCGGGTTTTTGGAAGAATGCACCCCGGCAGATGAATTGGAAAAACTCGAAATGATGCAACTCATGCCTGGTTTTGACAGAGAAAAAGGCGCTGGTAGGCCAACCAAAAAAGAGCGCCGGGATCTGGATTCCTTTGGTTGGGAAGATTGAAATCAACAGAAGTCTACCGGCTTCCACCTGACAAGCAGACTTTAAAAAAACCGTTCATCCGTTCCCAGTATCACTCGTCCGAAAATGGTATCCCAAAGTAATGTTCCTGCGTATGTTTGATATGTTATCGCAACTAACAAACTAAACACAGGTAATATGAAAACATGGATGATCACACTCGCAATGATCTGTCTTATATCGGGACAGAGCTTCGCATCTGAAGGGGAAAAAAACAGAAAAGATGCAAAAGAAACGAAAGACAGGGCCATATTGAGCCCGGAATTGGATACGTTGTTTTTTTCTCAGAGACTCGCAGAAGCGGTTATTAAGCCGGTATATTCTTCAACCGAGCAACTGATTTTTTCTGAGCAAATAAAATTGACAAAAAAAGAACTCTGATTTTTCGCAACAATCAGATTTACGTGAAAGAGCGGCCAATCGAGGCCGCTCTTTTTTTTCAGCAGCCAGGGGAGTGATTGGGAAAAAAAGATTGTTGCCCAATTCCGCACCAATCTCAAAAAGTGAACCCCCAGCTCGCCTAGAGACATGGGGGTTCGGTTTGGCACTCGGTTGTCTCACTAGGGCTCGAACCTAGACTCTTCTGGACCAAAACCAGACGTGTTGCCAGTTACACCATGAGACATTGTTTAAAACTGG
>JBGTLS010000260.1:0-2275 GCA_041744015.1 Cryomorpha sp.
TAATTCCAGGCATTGTAGGTACTGGTAATGTCGCGTGCCATTAAGGCAAACCGCCAGTTTTTGTGCTGATGGATGGCAGCGAGATCGAGACCAAATCCCCAACTGTTTGCAAAATCGCCGATCAGCCTGTGTACTACTTTGACATTTCCCCCGACGGAGAGTCCGGGCACTTTCATTTTCCTGGCGTAGGAAAGCAGAAATGCATAATCCACGGCCGAAAAACGGGTAATCCGGTCGTAATTGAGCTGGCCATCGGCATCGATGAGCTGTGTAGTATTGGGAATGTCGTCAACACCAAAACGGATCAGTGACAGTGAAATTACAGAGACAGAATCAATCGGTTTGGCTATCGCAGCAAAATCATATTGAGCGATTCCTGCAAAATATTCGGCGTGCATGGCGGCAATTTCAAGGTCGGCTTTGATGTCCACAAGGCCTGCCGGATTCCAGTACCCGGCAGTGGCATCATTGGTACTGGCTACATTGGCGCCGCTCATTCCCAGTGCCCTGGCGCCCACACCGATATTCAAAAATTCATTGCTGTATTTTCGTGTTTGCCCCTGGACACAAATGGACACAAGCATCAGGACAAGAAAGGGTAATCCGCTTTTCAGGCGGGAACTCTGATTCCACATAGTACGAAATTAACCATCGATTCGGGTTTAAAACAGGGAAATTAGAAAAAAATTGCACGGGTAATCGTTAATTTCGGCAGCTATGAATTTAAAATCTCAGATCCCTAATATTATCACGCTTAGCAATTTGATTTCGGGTACGCTGGCTATCTACGCCACATTCCAGGGAGCGGTTGCGCTGGCGGCTTATTTAATTCTGATTGCGGCCGTATTTGACTTCTTCGATGGACTGGCAGCCAGAGCATTAAAAGTGAGCGGAGAACTCGGGAAGCAATTGGATTCCCTGGCCGATCTGGTGAGCTTTGGGGTGGCGCCGGCCTTTATTGCCCTGTCGCTGATGGGCAGCCTGAACCGAACTTTGGACTTTTCACTGGTAACTGTTTTTGCACTGATTCCATTGATTATGGTGGCATTTTCGGCATACCGGCTCGCAAAATTCAACATCGATACGCGCCAATCGGAGCAGTTTATTGGAATGCCAACACCTGCAAATGCACTTTTCTGGCTTTCGCTTCCATTAATTGCGCAAAATCTGGGAAGCGATTGGTTAGATCAGCTCTACATTTCCTTTTTGGAATCAAATATTGCCATCGTGGTTACGGCCCTGGTGCTTTCGGTTTTGCTGATAAGCGAACTCCCCCTGCTTTCGCTCAAATTTAAAAATGTAGGGATAAAGGAAAATCTCTACCGTTATCTGCTCATCGTATTTTCTATCATATTGCTCGTGGTGTTTTGGGTGAAGGCTATCCCGATAATATTAATTTTGTACCTCGTATTGTCAATTATTCAACTTCTCATCAAAAGAAATCATGGAATTTAAAGCCGAAATAGATATCATGCCATTGGATGCATTGCTCGACCCACAGGGAAAAGCCGTGACTTCCAGCATGAAAAACCTTGGATTGAGCGAAATCACCAACGTGCGCATTGGAAAACACATTACCCTGCACGTGGAAGCGGATAGTGAAGATACCGCTGAAGCAAAAGTGGATGAGGCATGCCGACGTCTGCTCGCCAATCAGATCATGGAAAAATACACGTTCACCATTCGCAAAGCAGAAACGGCTTAAGGCACTTTGCGTCGGAGTTCGAAATTTTTACCTAGGTAAACTTTGCGGACGGTTTCGTCTGCAGCAAGCTCTTCAGCTGAACCGGCTTTGAGAATCTTTCCTTCGAACAGCAGGTAAGCCCGATCGGTGATCGAAAGTGTTTCCTGCACGTTGTGGTCAGTGATGAGTATGCCGATATTTTTGGTTTTCAATTGCGCCACAATTGATTGAATATCTTCAACGGCGATAGGGTCTACTCCGGCAAAAGGTTCATCGAGTAGAATAAAGTTGGGATTCACCGCCAGCGATCTGGCTATTTCTGTTCTGCGGCGTTCGCCACCCGACAAAAAGTCACCGCGGTTATTGCGTACATGACCCAAGCCGAATTCGTCAATGAGTTCGTCAACTTTCATGGCCTGCTCTTTTTTGGAGAGTTTGGTCATTTGCAGTACTGCCCAAAGATTGTCTTCAACGCTTAGTTTCCTGAATACACTTGCTTCCTGAGGCAGGTACCCCACCCCGAGTTTGGCCCGCTCATACATAGCATGAGTGGTGATATCCTTGTTGTCAAGGAAGATTTTACCGGAGTTT
>JBGTLS010000261.1:0-3079 GCA_041744015.1 Cryomorpha sp.
AACCCCTAGACGAACGGGCCAAATGATCCCCGTTTTGTGTTTACGGGGTGCAAATATAAACGTTTTTTTCAATAGGAAAGAACCCTGACAAAAATTTCTCTATTCCGGAGATTTTTCATCGGATGAGCTCATTTGGAATCCCAACCTTTTTCCGGTTTTGAGGCTGATCCAATCTTTTTCGCGCGATACATCACGAACCGAAACTTCTTCAACTGTTTTATATTCCGGTGAAAAAAGATCAAAATTCAGGGTGTAAAGGATGATAGACAAGGCAATTCTTCTCATACATTCCGTCGTGAGTTCTGAGTTGATAAAATCATTAAAAAGATAACCCAATTTCTTCTTGCCTTCCACGAAAAAATGGTTCTCCTTATTTACGAATATGCGCGCAATGAGATATCCAGTATCATTTTGTCTGTTAAAACGAAAACTGTCGGTCAGAAAATTGTAAACCTGAATGGTTCCGCAGAACCCCCGGCTAAAGTCATCACTTAAGTAAGAAGATTTCCAATAGTTGCTGTTTTCGTCAAACATGAATACATTGGTATGCATGGAAAAAAGTAAAACATCCCCCGCTATTGTAACCTGACAGAAATAATCTCCCAATTCCTTGAATTCAATTTCAAGACGTTTGTCAAAGCCATACACCTCCGATTTCAGTTCACTTGTTATTTTGCGCAATTGCGACTGTAACAATGCAAAGCGCTCTCTGGTGAGTTCAAAAACATCTCTTTTTAAGACAGATTTTGCTTTGATCAGATTAAGTACTTGTCTGCGGAGTTCTGCTTCTTCCATATCAATATGCTTTCGCGAAAATAACCCGCTGCACTGAGGGCTTACCGGTTAAAATACATTTCCCGGATTCTTGCTTATTGTTTAAAGGTATGCAACGGATTGTCGCTTTGGTTTTTTGTTTAATCAGTTCTTCCGTTTCAGGAGTGCCATCCCAATGGGCATAAATGAAACCGGACTTTTTGTCCAGAATATCGACGAATTCATTCCAGTCGTTGGCCTCATGCGTGTGTGCTTCACGAAGCTTCAAAGCCTTATCGTAAAGATTCTGTTGAATTTCGTCCATGAGCTTTTTGATTTCTGAAAATGCTTCACCAAAAGATATGTTTTTCTTTTCGCTTGTATCGCGTCGGGCCAACTCGACAGAATTGTTTTCAAGATCACGGGGACCCATGGCCAGTCGAACGGGAACGCCCTTCATTTCATATTCCGCAAATTTCCAACCCGGCTTGCGCTTATCGTCATCATCCAGTTTAACGCGTATGCCGGCCTTTTTCAAATCATCTATCAGGGGCAGAAATTTCTGTCTCACAGCTTCCAATTGATCCATATCCCGGTAGATAGGAATCAGAACTACCTGAATCGTGGCTAATTTGGGCGGCAATACCAGTCCGCTGTCGTCACTGTGCGTCATAATTAGTGCTCCCATCAGCCGCGTTGATACTCCCCAGCTTGTCGCCCACACGTATTCTTCTTTCCCTTCATTGTTCACAAATTTGACGTCAAAAGCTTTTGCAAAATTTTGACCTAAAAAATGGGAAGTTCCCGCCTGCAATGCTTTTCCATCCTGCATCATCGCTTCAATACAATAAGTCTCCAATGCCCCGGCAAACCTTTCGCTCTGTGTTTTCACACCTTTTATTACAGGCATAGCCATCCACTCCTCAGCAAAAGTTGCATAGACGTCAAGCATTTTTTCGGCTTCCGTAATGGCTTCGGCTTGTGTTGCATGCGCAGTATGTCCTTCCTGCCATAGAAATTCAGCAGTCCGCAAAAAAAGTCTCGTGCGCATTTCCCATCGCACCACGTTTGCCCATTGGTTAATGAGCAATGGCAGATCGCGGTAACTTTGTATCCAGCCCTTATACGTATTCCAAATGATGGTTTCTGATGTAGGTCTGATAATGAGCTCTTCTTCCAGCTTGGCGTCCTCATCCACAACAATTTCTCCCGTGACGGGATCATTTTTCAGCCTGTAATGCGTAACCACAGCGCATTCTTTCGCAAAACCCTCAACATGACTGGCTTCTTTGCTGAAATACGATTTAGGAATAAACAATGGAAAATAAGCATTCACATGACCCGTTTCTTTAAACATATCGTCAAGTGCACGCTGCATTTTTTCCCAAACGGCATAGCCGTGAGGTTTGATAACCATACAGCCACGTACCTCTGAATGTTCCGCCAAATCAGCCATGCCAACCAGTTCATTGTACCAATTGGAATAATTTTCCTTTCTTGTCGTTAATTTCTTACTCATGCTTGGATTTTGGAATAATCTTTGTGTTATGGGGAGTGAAAGTTTAAGGTACAAAGAAAGCTAAAGTACCTCAGTTGGAAATAAACTTTCTATCTTTATGGGACGTTAAGAAAACAACAGCATTATGAAAGCAATAAAATATATATCACTCACCATTCTTCCTCTTGTGCTCATTTCCTGTTCACCTAACAAGGAATTGGTTTCTCTTGACGAATACGATGATTTGTATTATCGTGGTGATAAGGATTCTCCCCGAACTGTGAGCGCTTCGACCTCATCTGATGTTCAAATATACGACGATGCCACACCCGCAGAAGCGAGTTATTACAACAATGAGCCTTACGAAAACTTTGATAATCCGCCGGTAGAGCAATATTCTGATGAAGATTATTACGATGCCGATTATGCAGGTGGCCAGAATAACAACTTTTATAACAATAACTTCTATAACTCCCAGAATATGGGAATGGGCGGCATGGGTTACGGCCTTGGTCCTCAGATGAGTTTTGGTATGGGTTATGGCAATATGATGGGAATGTATGGACGGCCGATGTGGGGATTTGGAATGAGTTACGGAAGTCCATGGATGAACACATGGGGCTTTTATGATCCATTCTATGACCCATGGTATAATCCTTACTACGGTTGGGGACGTCCGATGTGGGGCCGACCTATGTGGGGTAATCCATGGTATGGTGGAGGTTTTGGATATGGCTACCCTTATTACGGTGGTGGATTTTACGGAGGCGGTGGATTTTACAGCGGTGGTGGATTCTCCGATGGCGGCTCAACAAGAACATATGGTCG
>JBGTLS010000262.1:0-3059 GCA_041744015.1 Cryomorpha sp.
ATTTCGAAGGAGTTCAGACTTTAAGCATCTACTCATACAATTTCCAGATAGATCACCTGTGGAAAATTCAAAAACTTTCAACAAATAGGTTGAAAACCGGTCTGGGATTCATGGTTGATTTGACTTGTTTTGAAAGACGCAATCCGGCTTTTGGAAACAACAGTTACGGACTTGATTTTCTCTCCACCCTTTTTCTCTCAGCACGATCAGCATATTCCATTGATCGAAATTCTGCTAAAAACGTCAAACTCTGGTTTATCCGATATCATTTGAAACCGGTGCAACGCGATGTGAGGCTTCAGGCATCCGTATCTGCTCTTAACAGCAGCTACCGCAATGGTTTCAATCACCTGAGGGGAGGCGCTTATCCGGGTACAACACTCATTACCGATTACGAATTGAAGGCTCATTCAGGTTATCGCTTGTCGACCAATCTGGCTTTTACACGCCATTTACAAAATGGCAACGGGGTACGACTGGCTTATATCTGGGATGTCAATTCCAATCCGGGGCCTTTCGAAAAACTGGAGGTGGCGCAACATACTATTCAATTTACTTTCCTCTTTCGGGCTAATAACTAGTTTATGAAAAAGTCATTTCACTTTTTTTTTGTGGTTGTCCTGCTCGGCTTTTGCTCTTGCGAAAAAATGCTTTTTGAAGAGGATGGGCTAAGCGGAGATCCCTTTGTGAATTTCGATTACCTCTGGAATGAATGCAATGAAAAATATACTTTTTTCGAATACAAAGGCATTGACTGGGAATTGACCCGAGCGACTTATCGTCAAAAGATTTTCACCGGCATGACGTCCGATTCCCTTTTTCGCGTGCTGGCCGGCATGCTCAACGAATTGGAAGATGGACATGTCAACCTGGTTTCATCTTTTAATGTATCGCGCTTTTTTATCGAAAGACTTGGAAGAGACAATTACGACGAACGAATTGTCAATGAAAATTATCTGAATTATGATTTTTATTCCACAGGGCCTTTCCGGCACAGTGCTTTGGAAAATAACCGAATTGCCTATGTCCGCTTTGCCTCATTTACGGGAACGGTAACCCACAACCAACTCGATTTTATCCTCAACCGATACCGCAACACACAGGGATTAATCTTTGATATCAGAGAAAATGGAGGCGGTAGTTCCGGAGACATCTACCGCATCCTGGCGCATTTTGCCACTGAGCGCACCCTTCTCTTCTACAGTGAAGGCAAAGCTGGTCCCGACTACAATGATTTTCTTCCACCCCAGGCCGTGTATGCGGAACCCCGCGAAATCGGGTATTCGAAACCCATTGTGGTACTCACCGATCGCAGCACGTACAGTTCGGGTTCATTTCTCACCCTCGGTGCAAAACAAATGGCCCACGTCACCGTAATGGGCGATACAACCGGCGGAGGCCTCGGCGTGCCCAACGGGGGACAATTGCCCAATGGGTGGACCTACCGGTTTTCTGTAACGCGAACCCTTGACGTGGATGGAAATAATTTTGAAAATGGGGTGCCTCCGGATATTTACGTGATCACCAATGACGAAGACCGGGCGGCGGGGGTGGATACTATTCTGGAGGCCGCGATTGAGGAGTTGCTTTAGGGGTCAATTGGCAATTGGCAAAGTACAATGGGGGTAAACAGTTAATTCAGGTGGACGATTTATCCTGGCGTTGAACAAAGATTTTCACGGCATATTTACAAAAAGAAAATTCCCGTTCTAATCAAGTACAACTTGTCAATAGGCAAAATGTTAAAATTCAAAAATATTTCATAGAAACTTTTAAATATTTCAAAAGGACTCTTATGTTTGTCGACGAACCTACTCCGTGAGACGACTAAGCTCCATATTAACCCTTCTAATCATTGCAAGTTCTGGCTCTGCCCAGGTTCCATTTAAATTTCCTTCACTTAATGAGGCCCGATCGGGCTTTACCAAGCCGTTTAAAATTCCAAATGTTAAAGATTACCAAAAATTTTCTTCGGACTACACGAAGCATTTAGGTCAACTGGATCGACGTAGTGAAAAGGCGTACCGCAAGAGTTTTTTGAAGTTTATCGAGGTAGAAGATAAGCTCCTCTATTCCCTATGCGACAGCAATGAATTTCGGGCAAATATGCTGATGCGTTCAGCGGCGGCCAGTTTTGGGAAGATTGAAAAAGACCGACAACGCCAAACACTGGCCAAAAAACCACAACAGATTAGTCATCAACGAACCGTTTTAAATCAGGTGGTAGTCTCAAGCCATAACCAGATTCCCGAATTGGACACGGAAGAGCTCACTTCTTCTCAAAGAAAGCATGAAGCTGCAACTTCAAAATTTGGGACAGAACTTTATTCTGATTACATGTCTAAACGGGTTTCAATATATAAATTCACCTTCAACGATGGCACCACGCAGCAGAAAAGATTATATCGTAAACTGCGCAAACGGGCATTGCTGTGGAAAACTTACAAAGAGAGTGACGAATCATTGATTAAAAAATTTTCCGATGATCACATGGATGTGATGAGAAGTGTGAAAGCCACACCCGATTTCCAATCATCCATGAAAGCGCACATGCCCGATTATTCCGGCACCCATTTATCCGGACCAGGCGGCGGAACATTGGATCAAACCGCATTATTAGAAAAATTTAAAGAAACATTCGTAAACAACGGAACACTGGAACCGGGTCAATTGGAAGGTGTGGAAAGTATTACGGGATTATTCAAAAAAGTTCAGGATGTAAAAGACAATCTGCCAGATTCTCTTCAAACAAAAGAGAAGGAAGAAAAAGAGGTAAAGGTGAATGTGGCTAGTACTAAAAGCTTTTGGGACCGGCTCTATGGAGGATTTGATTTGGACTGGGCAAACAGTACCGGTTATTATCCTGACGGAATGGAAATAACAGGCACCGGTGGATATAAAATAACTGACGATTCAGGACTTAACTTAGAGTTGAGCGCAATCTTCAATGCCGGCCGAATGGGTTGGAAAGAGGATTTGAGATTTGAATCCAATCTTGTTTCAAACTACTCCATCGGCGCCAATATAGACCACAGAATCTGGAAAATATTTTATGCTGG
>JBGTLS010000263.1:0-10198 GCA_041744015.1 Cryomorpha sp.
TCCGGTTGAGACTATTTGATGAAAATGGCGCTTTTCTAATGGAATCGTATACCATGAGCAACAATGAATTCGCTTTTACGGATCTAAAACCGGCGAGTAAATATGTAGTGAAGACGGAGATCGCAGACACTAAGGTGAAGATGTCAGTAAGAAGAAGCTCCGGATCTGACAGCCTGATAGTCCGTATAGAACCAGATCGCTCCTTTATTCTGAACTTTGATGAGAAAGGAAGGGTATTAACCGAAGCAACTGATTTGAAAATTTCTGCTGGAGATAAGTTCGAATTGCCGTCGGTGTATTATAACTTCAATAGTTATGAGTTGCTGGAAGCGAGTAAAAGTTCGCTCAATCAACTCGCCATTTTGTTAAAGAATAATCCGAAGCTGAAAATCGAAATTCAATCGCACACCGATTCCCGAGGACCGGATGCGTATAATCTGACTTTATCGCAGCGCCGCGCGGAAGCGGTTTCGAAATATCTCGTTACTAGAAATATTGACGCCGATCGGTTAAAGGCCGTTGGTTTTGGAGAAAGGGAACTGACAAATAAATGCACAGATGGCGTGCGATGTACTGAGGCCGAACATGCCAGAAACCGGCGAACCACCTTTGTGGTACTGGGAAATTAATCACTCGTGAAGAATTTGTACTTTTAGAAAAACTCTGAACCATGCCCGTAGCCAAACCATTTAACCTGAAATCATGGATTAACGAAAACCGCCATTTGCTGAAGCCACCAGTTTCAAACAAAAATCTTTATCCGGAAGGATCGGATTATATCGTGATGGTCGTAGGTGGACCCAATGCACGGAAAGATTATCATTACAATGAAACCGAAGAACTTTTTTATCAGCTTGAAGGCGATATCAACGTGCGTATTCAGGAAAATGGCAAAGCCGTCGATATTCCAATAAAAGCCGGCGAAATGTTTTTGCTTCCGCCAAAAACTCCCCATTCGCCCATGCGAACGGAAGGCTCTGTGGGTCTGGTCATCGAGCGAAAACGGGATGGCACAGATTATACCGATGGTTTGCTTTGGTTTTGCGACAAATGCAATCACAAACTACACGAGGTTTATTTTCCTTTGAAAAATATCGAAAAAGATTTTATTCCAAACTTCAGGTCATTTTATGCAAATGAAGACTTGAGAACCTGCTCTGAATGCGGCCACGTCATGGAAGTGGACGACAGGTTTGTTTAGTTGAAAAATGCATTTCGCTTTCGCTAAATAGGTGTTTGCTCATCTGTTTTAGTCTGCGGGTAATCCGAATTGTTCAGTACAACCCTGGTCGTCGGTAAACTCTGCGGATAATTCTTTTGAAGAAAAGCGATTAATTTTTCCCGTACCTCAACCCGAAGGTCAAAGGCAGTGCCGGCATCCACTGCGCTAACCAAGGCTCTGATTTCCATCGTTCGCTCTTTGGCATCGGTCACCTGTACCACATTCACCAGTCCATCCCAATGAGGTGAATTGTGAAGAATCCGGGTCAATTCTTCGCGGATTTTATCGATGGGAACGGTATAATCCGTGTAAAGAAAGACTGTTCCCAAAATATCAGCGGAAACCCTGGTCCAGTTTTGAAACGGGGTGTCAATGAAAAAGGTCGTCGGAACGATTAGTCTTCGTTTGTCCCATATGCGGACCACGACATACGTTAGGGTCATTTCTTCTATTTTTCCCCATTCGCCTTCTACGATTACGACATCATCCAACCGTATGGGTTGTGTGATGGCCAATTGAAGTCCTGCGAGAATAGTTGCAATGAGTTTCTGAGCCGCAAAACCGAGTATTATCCCGGCAATACCCGCGGAAGCAAGCAGGCTAACGCCAAAATGACGGATGCTCTCGAAGGTCATCAGGCCGATACCTATAGCCAAAACAATAATCAGAAATTTGATGATATTCCCCAACATTCGAAACTGCGTATGAACTTTCCGGGCTTTTAGATTGTCTCCTTCTTCAATGCTAAAGCGATTCAACAACGAAACCCGGATGATTGTCACCGCCTGAACGAGATTCCACGCGACTATAATCACAATGAGAATCGCCATTGCATGATTTACAGAATTAATGGAATCCGGAACGATTTGCATCAGCGGTTTGACTGCAATGAAACAGATCAAAAGAATTAAAAACAGAGAGGAGGTCTTGCCGTACTTCAAAAGCGCCGGCCACAGCGCAGATGGTCTTCGTTGGGAAAGACGCCGGATGATGCGAAAGGCGATAAAATGAATTAAAAATCCGACAAAAAGGGCAAAAAGCCCCGATCCTACAGCAATGAATGGATTGACGGATTCAAAGTATGGTGAAAGGAATTCCTGGATGTCGTCCACAGATAAAGAGAATTTTATGACTATACAGAATGATAACCGTGGGGTCAATATGCAAAGAAAGCGCCATTCGGATTTCACGAACGAATCTTATACGCCACTTCGTTAGAGAGAAAATTGTCGTATGCTTCTGAAAATCGGTGAAATTCATTCCGGTTAGTTTTTTGGAAGCATTTATTTATTTTGAATTTTGCAGACCGTCTGTCATTGTGGTTGGCTGTAGTTGGTGAAAAAATTCTACGGAATCCCTATAATTTTCTACTGATCACCACCTTTCGAATTATCAAAGATTATATATCTACACTCTTTTTATTGAGAATGCACGGATGATGAGTGTCCTTATTTATTCGGTGAAATAGGGTTCTGAGGATACAGATGCCTATAATCGTCGGATGGACAAAATGTTAAAAACAGAACATTTTATAAATGCCCGCGTATGAGCGAGGTAAGCTTTAAAATTGATTAATTATCCTGTGAATCACGCAGAAAGGGTTAATCTAGAAGAACAAGACAATACCTCATAGCCTGAATCCATGAATCCAAAATGTGGTTTTTTACTTAAAAAGATTACTTGCGCGAATTTTTTTGCGTTGATAATGGCCTTTGGCCTGGGCATGAATTTGCAGGCTCAGGCTCCTGCCAAAATGAATTATCAGGCCGTGGCCCGCGATGCGGAAAGCGGCGCTGAACTCGCATTTGAAAATGTTTTTCTCGTTTGTAAAATTCGCTCGGGATCAGTCACAGGACAAATCGTTTATCAGGAAGAGCACGACAATATCATCACCAATCAATTCGGATTGTTCAATATTCAGATCGGTGGAGGAAATGCGTCATTTGGAAATTTCAATCAAATAAACTGGGGAGCCTCGACATACTGGCTCGAAATCGATATGGATGCCGGCTCAGGGCTGGAAACCATAGGGTCTATGCAGTTTGTTTCTGTGCCTTACGCGCTCCACGCAGAAACAGTGACCATGGTGGATGATGCAGACGCTGATCCCACAAATGAATTGATTACCGAAGTTCAGTTTGACGCTGAAACTTCCAGGCTTAAAATTACAGAAGCAGGCGTGCTTTTCGACACGGACCTAAGCGCACTCAAGGAAGATGCCGATGCCGATCCCACCAATGAATTGATCAACTCCATATCTTTCAATTCGAGCAACCATATGCTCACGATAGAGGAGGCCGGTCTGATTCACTCAGCCGATTTAAGCATTTTGGCAAATATCATGAGCAATGATGAGATTGAGAGCTTTAGTTTTAATGAGGGAAATTCAGAATTAACAATTATTGAATCCGGACAGGCATTTACTGTTGACTTATCGTCGCTTACGCTGGATTCAGATTCTACCAATGAGCTTATTTCTCAGATTGCCTTCAACATTGCTGATTATACGCTTACGATTCAAGAGGCCGGAATAATACACGCTGTGAGTCTGAGTGGTCTTGTCAATGATGGAAACAATGACAATGATCCGGAAAATGAATTGATTGACCAGGTTGTTTTTGATGGGGTCTCAGGTGTTTTAAGTATTTCTGAAGCGGGCAATGTTTTCAATACGGATTTATCAGCACTGCGAAATGATGCGGATTACGATCCGACAAACGAGTTGATTCAAAACGTTGCTTTCAATCCCGCAACGTCAGTTTTGACCATCACCGATGCAGGGGGAGCCCGAACCGTAAATCTTGCCGCATTATTAAACGACGCCGACTCTGATCCCACCAATGAGTTAAATCAAAACGTGGTTTTCAATCCCGCAAATTCAGATTTGACCATCACCGATGCAGGTGGTCCTCTCACAGTAAATCTTGCAGCATTAATAAATGATGCCGACTCCGACCCCACCAACGAATTAAATCAGAATGTAGCGTTCAATCCCGCAAATTCTGATTTGACCATCACGGATGCCGGGGGAGCGCGCACCGTCAACCTTGCAGGATTAATAAACGATGCAGACGCTGATCCAACCAATGAGCTGATCCAAACTGTCGGTTTCAACCCTGTGAATTCTGTTTTGACAATTACGGATGAAGGTGGAAACCACACGGTCGACCTTACCAATTTAAAGAACGATGCCGACTCCGATCCAACCAACGAGTTAATTGAAAACTTTCAATTCAATCCAGCAACTTCTGAATTGACCATCACCGATGCCGGAGGCACGCGCACAGTCAATCTTGCGGTATTAATAAATGATGCGGACTCCGACCCGTCCAACGAATTAAATCAAAACGTAGCTTTCAATCCCGCAACTTCAGTTTTGACCATCACAGATGCAGGGGGTGCCCGTACGGTAAATCTGGCAGCATTGATAAATGATGCAGACGCTGATCCCACCAATGAGCTGATCCAAACAGTCGGTTTTAACCCTGTGAATTCGGTTTTGACAATCACCGATGAAGGTGGAAACCACACGGTCGACCTTACCAATTTGAAGAATGATGCAGACTCAGATCCAACCAACGAGCTGATCGAAAACTTTCAATTCAATCCCGTAAATTCTGATTTGACCATCACCGATGCCGGGGGAGCCCGCACGGTAAATCTGGCAGCCTTAATAAATGATGCCGATTCCGATCCCACCAATGAGTTGAATCAAAGCGTGGCTTTCAATCCCGCAACCTCAGTTTTGACCATCACAGATGCAGGAGGAGCCCGCACGGCAAATCTTTCAGCCTTAATAAATGATGCCGACTCCAGTCCTACCAATGAACTAATCCAGAATTTAACTTTCAATCCCGCCAGTGCGGTATTAACCATCACTGATGCCGGTGGTGTCCGCTCGATCAATTTATCATCACTAATAAATGATGCGGATAGTGATCCTACCAACGAACTTCAAACCTTAGCTCAGGTATTGGCATATGGAGGGAACGCGGGCAATCTGCGTTTGTCAAATGTTGGCGATCCAATTGCAGCCCAGGATGCATCAAATAAGAACTACGTAGATAGCAAAACACTTACAGGGGATGTTCAGGGTAACCTTGCATCCACTTCCGTTGTCGGAATTCAGGGAGTGAATGTGTCACCCACCGCGCCGACCAACGGCCAGGTTTTGATTTATAATTCTGCAACTACACAATGGGAACCCGCCACTACCGCTGCCACCGCCCTTGCCGGAACACAGTACTATTCGGTAGATCCGGGAGACTTTGTCGGAATGAGAGAGGCAGGGAGCGCAGATAAATACAATATTGTAATTTTTGAAAACAACAGTGAATTTGTAACGATACACAAAGATGATGATGGAAATCGCATCATGGCGCCCCTGCACTTTCCGCACAATGCAAACCTGAGTGAAATGAATATTTATTTCGGGAAGCTAAATGGGGCTAATAATCTCACAGTTTCTTTGGAACGTAAGAATTTATCCACTGGCGCCAATTCTACCATACGAACCTGGACCCCGCCTGCGGGGAGCGTATCAGCCTCAGTTCAGACCCGGACTGAAAATCTTTTGACAGCATCAGTCGATCAGCGCACAATAGATAATAGCGTGTATTCTTACCGAATAGTAGTAACGTTTAATTCTACCACTGATTTCACAAATGCCGGTAATACATGGGTGATGTTGTACGGTATTCGATTTGCCTATACATATTAAAAAGGGAGTTTGAGAAAAATGAAATTCCTGGTATTTTATTCTTTGATATTTTTTGCTTTGCCCCTGAGTGCCCAGACAGGTCTGTCTCAACAAGTCATGGGAAGTTTGGGAGAGTCGACTTCTCACGGCAACATTGCTGTGTCGTATACCCTGGGAGAATGTATCATTTCTACAGAAAAGGGTACGAGGTACGCGCTAACCCAGGGTTTTCATCAGCCTGGAACAATCGGAGAAATTTCATTCGAAATTGAAACCACTCCGGCTTCCTGTCCCACTTCAACTGATGGTGGAGCCAGAATCATAAATCTCGCCGGCTGCCGGCCTCCATATAGTATCAGCTGGAGTATTGGGGAATCGGGAACCAGTGTAAACAGATTGAGTCCGGGTTTGTACGCTGTAACAGTACGCACGCAATTTTGTACCATTTCTACAGAGTTTGAAATTGAGGCTGGTCCCGACACAGAATGTAAACTGGTTTTCTTCAAGGCGTTTTCACCAAACGGTGATGGCAAAAATGACAATTGGGAAATTGAAAATATTTCCCGTCCCGAGTTTCAGGACAATCAGATCGAGATTTTTAACCGGTGGGGACAAACGATTTGGGAAGGTAAAAAATACAACAACAGAGATGTTGTATGGAACGGTAAAACCATGTCCGGCAACGACCTTCCGGATGGAACGTATTTCTATGTTGCCAACGTATCAGGAGTGGTTTACAAAGGTTTTGTTGAAATAACGAGGTAGACAGCAGATGAAGAAAATCCTCATTTCAATTATAGTTATCGGTACTTCTTTCCACGCATTTGCGCAACAGCAAGCCCTGTACAGCCAGTATATTTTTAACTTGTACATGGTCAATCCGGCATACGCCGGCACCAGGGATGCGATATCAGCTAACCTGGGATACCGGGCGCAATGGGTGGGTTTTGAAGGTGCGCCTACCACACAAAATTTTTCCATTCACGGTCCCCTTCGCAAAAAGAATATGGCCCTTGGTCTTCAGTTTCAAAATGATCAGATCGGCGTGAGAACCGCTCCAATGGCAGCTGTGACATATGCTTACTCAGTCAACCTCGGACAAGGACAGAAATTGAGTTTTGGTTTGCAGGGAGGTGTTATTAATTACCAGATGGATTGGAATGCCCTTACCTACAACGAACGCAACGACCCCGGATCCTACGCATTGGAACCCAATAGATGGATTCCCAATTTTGATTTTGGTGTTATGTATATTGCTTCGCGATCTTATGTCGGTCTCAGCGCCAATAGCATGAATAAAGCCCGGCTGACGGTTAATGATTTCAGCGATGCACGCCTCAACACGTTTATCAATCTGGTGGCGGGCAAGGTGTTTACCATGTCAGAAGATCTCGCATTAAAACCCAGTGTATTGGTACGCCATGCTTTGGGCGGTCCGGTGCAGTTTGATTTAAATATGAGCGCCTTGTTTTCAAACAGATTTTGGTTTACCACATCTTACCGATACGGTTTTGGAATGGTCATTTCAAGCCATGTATATATCACAGATAAATTTCACGTTGGTTATGCTTATGATTGGGCGTTGAACAATCTCGCCACTTACCAAAGTGGTTCACACGAAATTTTTATTGGATACGACTTCAGTTTGTATAAAAAGTCAAAAAAATCAATTCGCTTTTATTGAAAACTGCTGCCGCCCTCTTATATCTGGTTTCAATCTCTTCGCTCTGTACAGGGCAAATGAAGGATCCGCTTTTGCAAAAACAAAAGTCACCGGCATTTTCCTGTAACACATTCGTGGAGTTGGTCAACAGCAGCAATTATCAGGACGCCGGAGCGCTTTTACTCGGTTATGATAAAAAGTCATGCAACGATCCGGAATTCGTCATGGCCCGTGCCCGGTTGCACGCTTCGGCCTTTAATTTTACGGAAGCGGAAAAACTGCTGGAATCATTGGTCAACCAACATCCGGACAATGCGACGTATCAGAAGGAATGGAACCACATGGTGCATCTTTCGACCAAAGCGGGCGAGTTTTTGCCGATATTTCTAAAACCTACAGTAGGGCTCTCATCCGGAACCAATCAGGTAATTGCCTGGGTAAACGATACCATACCCCTCATGCTCACCGAGCGCCAAACCCGGACTACCTATTTTCCCATAATGACTGAAGGGAGATCTGTAATGCAATTTGATACGGCCGATTTTCGGCAGTATCCGTTTCTCGATGGGATGACGACTCAACTCACTTCCAAAAGATTTGAAGAATTTGGTCCCGGGGTTTTTCTCCCGAATTCCTCATTGATATTGACTGCGCTCCATCGGTTACCTTATGCTTCAAAATCAAATACCGATCAACTCAAATTGGTTTCATTTGACTCTAAGTGGAAATTTGAAGATGCCCTTTCCATCTCGGATTGTAAATGCAATACGGCTTATCCGGCTTTCAACAGCCAGGATTCCACGCTCGTTTTTTCGAGCGACCGAAAGGGTGGCTTTGGCGGAATGGATCTCTGGAAATCGCAGTTGAAAAATGGAAAATGGACTCAACCCGAAAACCTCGGACCCGAAATCAATTCGGAAGGACATGAGTTGATGCCCGTCATCTGGGGTGATACGCTTTTCTTTTCCTCCAACAAGCTTTTCAGTGGTTTTGGAGGATACGACCTGTATGGATATCGCTTTTCCGTAGGGGAAGTATGGAATTTAGGCCTTCCGCTGAATGGACCATACGATGAGCATAGCATGTTTGTCACCAGTCCGGGTGCTGGTTTCATTGTCTCCAACAGATCAGGGGGGAATCAAAACAACGATATTTTTAAAGTCAAATGGACGGTCATCAAGGAATTTTTTGGCGTACTCAAGGGACAGATTTCAAGTACGGCAGATCTTTCGGGAAAAGAAGTGCAACTGCTCAGTGAAGACGGCGCCCTGCTTCAGAAAGCAGTGATTGATGCCTATGGGAAATTCACATTCAAACACATCAAAGGGCAGGAAGCATACAGAATTGAAGTTTCGGACGCAAAATTGCCAAATGGTAGCCGTCTTCAACTCTTCGATACCGCTGACAAGCTGATCATCGACGTCACATCACGCGAGGACCGGGGCTTTTCTTTTATGTTGCTAACTCCCGAAGATTATTTCATCGAGAAGATTGTCAACGACGACACCAGCATTTTAAGTGTGGATATTTTTGGAAAAGTGGCAGACGAAAGCTCAGATAATCTGGCAGGTCTAAAGATCGTTTTGCTCGACAGCCTCGGAGATGTGATTGGAAATACCTATACCAACGCTGACGGAAATTTTGTCTTTGAATCTGTAAGACCGAATGATTCTTATGTGATCAAAACGGATGTATTAAATGTCAATAGTGTGATTCACATCGTCGACAATGAAGGAACCGTGATCAACTCCATCCAGCCCAATGAATCGAACGAGTTCGTATATGTGCGGCTTACTTCAAACGACAAAGTAATCACCCTGACCAATGAGCTCCAGCAAAGGGTGCGGATTTCAGATAAAGACAAGTTTGATATTGGGCACATTTATTTTGGCCTCGATGCGTTCGAAATTGATGACCAGGGTGAGCAGTCGTTGGCACGCCTCATTACCATTCTGAAAGGCAATCCACATGTGCATGTAGATATGTCAGGTCACACAGACTCGAAGGGGTCAGATGCGTACAACCTGAAATTGTCGCAATTTCGGATTGATGCCGTGATCAGATTTTTGGTTTCTGGAGGTGTCGATAAGTCCAGACTGACAGGTACGGGTTATGGCGAACGTAAATTGCTCAATCAATGTAAAGATGATGTGGAATGTTCGGAAGAAGAACACGCCAAAAACCGCCGCACCGAATTCAGGTTGTTTGAAAAAGATTGAGGAATATTTACTCAAGTTTCGCATACCTGTTTTACGCCCATCCCCGCACTTTAAAATTTCGATAACTCCGTCATTTCGAGTGATTTTCAACCCTAGAAGATGCCGCCGCAGCGCAGCGAGGTGAGCAGATTCTTGGGTTGAAAATTGTATCGAGAACGGGTGGGAATTTCACTCTCTTGCAGAGGTCTCGATACATGCTCCTCGAAGTAAACAAAAATCAATGTGCGAAACCTGAGTTATTTATCTGATCAGCAGCACATGGCCCTGAAGTTCGAATAGCTCTCGCTGGTGTTCACGCGCCACGATTCTGTATGGATACAGACCTGGAGCAGCATAATAGTCGCTGCCGAGATTGGATCCATTCCACCCCTCATTGATGTTTTCGCAACGGAAAA
>JBGTLS010000264.1:0-3283 GCA_041744015.1 Cryomorpha sp.
CCTACAAAAGTTCTATGGAAACCCCAACAAAGATCCTACAAGCCCGCAACTAAGGTGTAACAGCCTGCCAACAAGGGACCAACAAAGCACCTGCAAAGCACCAATTAGCCTATGTTGCAAAAAAGGCGACAATTTCGGACAAAAGCGTCAAAACACGCAAAATGCGACAAAACACGACAAAAGCGTCATTTTCGGACAATCAAAAATTGAATATCAGAATTGATGGATGTAAACAGGCTATTTTTGATACTTCATTATTCCTCCTGCTTTTCAAAAAGTCGATATTATTCTTGCGCTCAACAAAGTAATTCAACATAAAGGATTATTTTCCGGCGATTTTTAATACCATATTGATGAGACGGTTTTCTGTGTATTTTTTATTCTTTCTGGCCGTGGTTTTTGTCGGCCAGGTTCACAGTCAGGACACCATAATAACCTGGTTGGATGCCTCTTTTAATGAAATTAGTAAAGACCGTGCAGGATATTTCCGCAAAGGATGGGAGGCAGATGGCAAGTGGATGGTCGAAGATTATTTTATTACGGGTCAATTGCAAATGTCGGGTTCCTTTGTGTCGGCAGATTCCCAAAATAAACACGGTCATTTCGTTTTTTATGGTGAAAATGGAAATAAAATCACCGAAGGAAATTTTGAAAATGGCTATCTGGTTGGGATTTGGACCGCCTGGGGCGAAGATGGGAGTTTAAGCGAGAAAGGAACTTATTTCCGGCCATCATCCAAAGGACCAAAAACAATTGGTGCAGAGGAGCGGGTAAAGGAACAATTGAATCTTCCACTGGAGGAACTAATGGCCTTCAAAACGGGAGACTGGGAATATTACCATGCCAACGGAACGAAAAGCGGACATGAAGTTTTTGAAAAGGGAAGATTGATATCCGCCAGTTACTGGAATGAAGATGGGAGCGATGCTGGTAAGGATGCTATTCTGGAACGGGCCGCCACATTTCCGGGTGGTATGGATAAGTTGATGAGATATCTCCAAAATAACATCAAATACCCAAAACCGGACAAAAAGAAACGAATAGAGGGGATCGTATATGTGCAATTCACCGTCGACATGGAAGGAAAAGTTATCAATGCACGGATCGTTCAATCGGTTTCCCAAAACATGGATGCCGAAGCCCTTCGCGTTGTAAATTCAATGCCCCACTGGCAACCTGCCATCCGAAACAACCGGCGTATGTCGATGGTCTTCAACCTTCCGGTCCAGTTTCTGCTAAGATAAAGCGCCCAAAACACATGAACTTCGTCTAATAGCATGGAAATCCAAACTCTCAAATCAAGGTCAAGATTTCAACTCAGCAATCCCCATTCCCCACTCCCAATTCGCCACTCCGAATTCAGCGACGACAGAGCTCACTGATCGTTCCGCACTCCAAATTCCGCACTCCAAATTCCCAATTCCCCACTCATTTCACGTCCATCCCCAAAACCTCCACCGCCGTAGCCACCGGTAGCGCAAAACTGATTCCTTCGATCCCTTTGCCAATAAGTTTGCGTTGAATAATAGCCATTACTTCGCCTGCGCTGTTAAGTACAGGTCCCCCACTATTGCCGGGGCTTACTGCCATGTCCATCTGAAAATAGATGCGCTCGTCCACCAGTCTTTTTCCACTGAGAATTCCCCGGGAGATGCTTTGACCCAAATCCAGGTCTGCCGGAGTTCCTATGGTTACCACATCTTCTCCCAATCCGACATCAGTCGATACATCCATCCGCAAACTTTGAAATCCCGACCCCGCGATATCGAGCAGCACGATGTCGTGCAATACATCGTAATTGACGATTCGCGCATCGAGTTTGAGTCCGTCAGAAAATTTAACCTGAATTTTATTAACTCCTTCCACCACATGGTATGCACTCAGTACATATCCCTCCTGGTCTACAATCACGCCACTGCCGTGACCCGCATCCGTTACCACGGTGACACAGGCGCGGTCAGCATACCTGATCATTTCACTCAGACTGGCAAACTTCGGCACTACAGGGCTCTGGATCGCCACCCTGACTTTTGTAGTATCCATGCTTCCCAGGCGAGCCGCATCGTAGATCGATTCGGTATTGCGGACCAATTCGGCAAATCCGCTGTTTATGAGAAAATCCATGAGCGCCTGCTCGAAAGCAACAAGGGTTTCCTGATTGTTGGTTTTCCATCTCGATCTGAAATTCGTCCGGCCTTTGTTTTCATAGACCAGAACCACTTTTCCAGAGCGTTTGTCCAGCACCTGCCATTCAAATTGCATCTCAGCACTCCCTTTAATCTTGCCGGCGCCATAGTCTTCCTTTTTATCATTCTCCAAATTGATATTTAAATCCTTCAGCGCAATGCCCACCATATACCTTGGCAACTGCACGCGGTTCTCATTCTCAGCAAAGAGGCTCGTCTTTTTGGTCAAAGGGGTTTTGAAACCGAGTTCTTCCATGATTTCATAAAAACTTCTTTCAAAAGACCGCTCGCCAATTTTCGTATTCCCCTCCCATTTGATGATTTCTATTTTTCCCTTTTCATTTTTTATTTGTCCGATTGGTCGGCCGTCCTTAAATTCTGCGAGTAATTTGTCAAAGCCGACAATAATATTTGACGAATCAAGCAGCATGTCCGGTAAGTAGCGCTCAAGTTTTACAGATTTGCGCCGCGTGAGCTCATAGGGTTTTTTGTAGAGGGTATCTGTCCACATTTCATAACCGGGCGCCTTCACGGCAAATATCATTTTGTCGTCCCTGTTGTCCTTCCAAAAATAACTGATATTGCACGGGGTGTGGCAACGGTTTTCCCCATTAACAATCACTTCAGCAGAATCGGGAAAAGAAGTTAAGGTGTAGTGAAACTGCGCCTGAAGTGCAAAAAAAGGAAGAAGACATAAGCAAAATAGAACGTACTTTTTCATTGAAAGAAGTGTGAATTTGTGGCGGTATAATGTCTTTTTGAGTTTGCAGACAGCAAAGTTTCCACCTTCATTTTTAAAAGAAATAACCCATTTTGAAGCCGGCTGAAAACATCGTTTTCATTCCAGTAGCCTGGCCTTTCAGAGTGACATAATTTATATCACCCCCGTAATTCCCTTCGAATGATACTTTGTGTGAGAAAGTGTGGGTGGGGAAACGCTGGAAATTTAAATGCATAAAAAAATCAGTATAAACATGATTTTGAAATCCTTTAAGCCAGCCAAATCCCATCATGGATCCCGCGGTATTGTGTTTCACCTGATATCGGATATTCTCGGCACTCACAGCAGGAGAATTGATGCTCCCCGAACTATTGTA
>JBGTLS010000265.1:0-18769 GCA_041744015.1 Cryomorpha sp.
AATCCTGTCTGTTGAACCAATGAGATGATTCTCCTTTAATTAACTGCATGATGTTCTTCATGGTTTGATCAATACCCAACGACACGAGGCAGTGGCAGTGATCGGCATATCCTCCTACCCGATCCACATAAATGTTCTTTATCGTAGCGTTTTCGTTTATGTGCATCCACATCATTTTCCTTGTTTCTTCAGAAGATAGATAGGGTTGCCGGTTTTTTGTGCTCCACACGAAATGAATATAGGTTTTCAGGTACGACATGACTCAAATTTTATTGGTTAGTGGGATGAAAATAAGATATTTGAATTTTTGTCCAATGAAGAAATTCTGCAGAGTGAGAAATCTCTTTTGAAAAAGTTTGGCTAAAGCCATCAAAAAAACTTTAAAAAATTGGGCTAAAGCCCCAAAGACAGCCCTGATCATTGCCGGGGGCTAAAGCCGCCCGGCAAGTGGGTAGTCATCTGCACCAATTAATATCGGCCTCTTTTACTTCTTAAATCAGAAATTTCTTACCTTAAACTTTTAAATCCCAACCATCATGAAAAATCTCCTGTTCATTTTCCTTGTTCTGATTTACCTTTTTTCCGGCTGTTCCAAATCGAAGAAATTGGCAAATGAAACCATTTTTACCACCCACCATATTGTCACTGATTTTGAAGGCATGCAGGTGCGGGTCACCGATGGGAATATTCCCTTGATTTGGAGTGGGCTCGTGGATGAAGAAACTTTTGGCCAGGAAACTTTTGTGGATTTCAGGCTGCTGACCGGTGTTCGCGAAGATGGAAGTCCGCTGGTATTTTTGGTGGCAACCAACCTCGACAACAATGTGAATGTCGGCATGGAACTCATCGCAAGCGCAAACGGCTATGTGATCGGCAAAGGCAAGACATGCGCCTGTGTTGATACTTCCTCCCCGGGATGTGATCTACAGCTGAACGGCTCAGATTGTATGTGTTCGGGCGGTTCAAATTGCACAAAAACCGAAAGTCTCCGCGGCATCGTCGCTTCTTCCCGTTAAAAGTTCTCCTGACGCATTCGTGATTTTAGCTCTTGAGAGATGATGTGGCATTGAATTCAAAGAATCTGACTTTTCCTCTCAGGCCCTTCTGTTAGCCAGCAGCGGCGGCGGCTCCCCATTGAAGGGATTGCTGCGTCCGATGGTGCGGGCCTCGATGCCGGCAGCGCGTATCACGGCGCGGTCGCCAAATTGCAGCCGCACCTTGTCAAGCGCCTGATAGAGTTTTACCATTTCTTCGGTGTCGTCAAACAGGTTGATCTGATACCCCCCGCTCACCAGGTTGCTGAAGCGCACGCCGATGAGACGCACGAGCAACCGCCGGTTGTAGAGTTTGGCAAACATCTCTTTCACCTTGGCGATGATGATGTGATCGGCGGCGGTATAGGGGATGCTCACCTGCATGGTGCGCGTGTCAAAATCACTGTACCTCAATTTCAGCGTGATACAGGACGTGAGCTTTTCGCCACGGCGCAACTGGAAAGAGAGATTTTCCGCCATGGCGATCAGGATGCTGTCGAGTTTTTTCACATCGGTGGTGTCCCGGTCGAAGGTGCGCTCGGTGGAAATGCTTTTGCGTTCGCAAAAAGGCACCACCGGCGAATTGTCAATCCCATTGGCCTTGTTCCAGATAATGCCTCCGCTTTTGCCGAGGGTTTTTTCCATCATCTCCTGGGGCATTTCCTGGATGGTGCCAATTTTTTTCACCCCCAGATTGCAAAGGGTTTGGTAGGTTTTGGCGCCGACCATGGGGATTTTTTTTACCGAAAGGGGAGCCAGAAAAGGTTTTTCTTCTCCGTTGGGAATGTAGAGTTCGTTGTTAGGTTTGGCCTGACCGGTGGCAATCTTGCTCACCGTTTTGTTTTTTGAAAGCCCAAATGAGATCGGCAATCCCGACTCGCGAATGATGGTTTGCCGGAGCTCAGAAGCCATTTTGATACAGCCAAAATATTTGTCCATTCCCGTCAGGTCGACGTAAAATTCATCGATCGATGTTTTTTCAAACACCGGCACCCGGTCCCGGATGATATCGGTGACGAGCTGGGAATATTTGGTATAATTGGCCGAATTGCCGCGAATCACGACGGCTTCGGGGCAGAGTTCCCGCGCCTGCCGCATGGGCATGGCGGAATGTATGCCAAACTTCCGGGCTTCGTAGCTGCATGATGCCACCACACCCCGGTCAGTTACCCCGCCTATCAATATAGGCTTGCCCTCGAGTCGGCTGTCGATAAGCCGCTCCACGGATACGAAAAACGTATCGAGATCGAGGTGGGTAATGGTATTCACGGAGGTAAAATTACATTTTTTCCAGGGGGGAAAAACGGTGATTGAGCCAGAATGAAAAGAAAAAAACACAAATTTTCCAGAAGCCGACATAACGCCCGCACTGTCAAAAAATAGCAAAATTCACCGTAACGAATTGGATTTTTCCGCGTAAGCAAAGGCAATAAATCCCGGTATTCACTGTTCGATATGGATAACTCACCCCAAAAAGAGCAAAATATTCGACAGGAAAACTATACATTGCGATTTTAAAACGAAGCCCTGCAAGGCTAAAATTTAACCTTACCATTCAATCTATGAAGTTATTCATCCCGGTAGCGGTATGTATGTTAATTGGTTTTTCTGCGCTTGGGCAGGACCAGTTCGCAACAACAAAAGGAAGTGAAAACAAATTCGAAGACGGCAAGGCCCTCACAAGTAAAGAATTAATTGAATCCATCACATGGAGTTTTGAAGATTCTGTGATGAATATACCGGCATATACGACTTATAAAACCTGGAACACCACCCGGGTGCATCCCTACGACTACAATCTCACCAAAATGCGTGACACCATAATGATTCCGCTCGCTTTGGATTCATGCAGTTTCGCACCTCCTTTTATAGGTCACAAAACCTCAGACTTTGGCAATCGCCGATACCGCTATCACTACGGCGTAGATGTAAAACTCCTCACCGGCGATCCCGTGGCGAGCGCTTTTGAAGGTGTGGTGCGCGTGGCTCATCACGATGGCGATTACGGCAAAGTGGTGGTGGTACGACACAACAATGGATTGGAAACCCTCTATGCACATTTGTCAAAATTTGAAGTTCAGAAAGGCGATTGGGTGGAGGCCGGTGACATCATTGGTCTCGGTGGAAGTACAGGCCGAAGCACAGGGAGTCATCTCCATTTTGAGGCCCGCTATCTCGGCGAGCCCATTAATCCCAATACCCTCATCGACTGGGAAAAAGGCACTTTGAAATCAGACACTCTGATGTTGAGCAGCAGCAACTTCACATACCTTAAAGAAATTCGCGCGGTGAAGCATCACACCATCCGAAGCGGAGATACCCTGTCGGGAATCGCGCGAAAATACGGCACTACGGTAAGTGCACTTTGCCAACTAAATAATATGCGAACAAATACTACCTTGCAGGTCGGGAAGCAGTTGCGTTACAGATAAACTTCCCCTTCCGGGAAATGGCAAAAACACCGTCAAAAAAACCCACAAGTAAGCAAAAAACAAAGCGCGCCTGGTGGCCCCGGGTCTTGCGCTTTTTTCTTTTCGGAATCGGAGCAGCCATTGTGCTGCTTTTTGCATTGTTTGGAGCAGTGTACATTGGCCTTTTCGGCAAATTGCCCAATGCAGATGATATCAAAGGGCTTAAAACGAGCAATGCTTCGGAAATTTACGCCTCGGATGGTGCCCTTTTGGGAAAATACTTTGTACAAAACCGCTCAAGCGTCTCCTATGCCGATATTCCCCAGGTGGTGATTGATGCCCTTGTTGCTACCGAAGATAGTCGGTTTTTTGAACACGAAGGCATTGATTTCTACAGCATTCCGAGGGTTGTGGTAAAAACCATCATTCTCGGCGATCAATCCGGGGGAGGCGGAAGCACCATTTCCCAACAGCTGGTTAAAAATCTCTTTGGGCGGGAGAATTTTGGGGCCCTGTCTGTTCCCGTAAATAAGCTCAAAGAAAATATCACCGCCCTTAAAATTGAGGATATATACGGGAAAGAAGAAATCATTACCCTTTACCTCAACACAGTGAGTTTTGGTGAAAACGTGTATGGAATCAAATCGGCAAGTCAACGATTTTTCAGCAAATCTCCCTCTCAACTCAATACCCTGGAAGCAGCCACCCTGGTCGGTATGCTCAAGGCCAATACCAGCTATAACCCGCGGCTGTATCCGGAAGCTTCAAAAAATCGCAGAAATACGGTGTTGGCCCTCATGGTGCGTGAGGGATCTTTACCTGCCGATGAACTGAACAAACTCATGGACGCGCCACTTGGCCTGAAATACCAGCGCATGGAAGGCCAATTCGGACCAGCACCCTACCTGAGGGCGCATCTGGAACCGGAATTAAAATCCATTTTGGGAAACCTGAAAAAACCCAATGGCGATCTGTATAACCTCTATGCTGACGGGTTGCGGATTCGCGTCAGCGTAGACAGCAGGTTGCAACAAATGGCCGAAGATCAGTTAAAGAAACATTTGGCAAAACTTCAGACAGACTTCAACAATCACTGGAAATCATCGAAGCCTTGGGGGAAGGACGATTCCTTTCTCTGGAAAGAAGCAGCCAAATCCGTCCGATATCAAAGGCTGAAGGCAGCTGGGAAAACGGAAGCTGAAATTCGGGCGAACTTCAATGCGAAAACTTCTATGATGCGTTATACGCCGCAAGGCATGGAAGTGGTGGAGATGAGTCCGCTCGATTCAGTGGCCTATCATCAAATGGTTCTTCAGGCGAGTTTTGTAGCAATGGACAGCCACACGGGAAAAGTATTGGCCTATGTAGGCGGAGCAGATTTTGGACATTTTCCATACGACCATGTGCAATCGAAACGTCAGGTGGGCAGTACGTTCAAACCTTTCGTGTATGCAACTGCCCTGGAAGCAGGTCGGCAACCATGTGATTTTATCGAAAATGACCCCATCATATTTTCAAATTATGGCAATTGGTCGCCGGAAAATTCGGGAGGCGACAGCAGCGGATATTACAGCATTCGCGGAGGATTGGCCAATTCTGTGAACATCATCGCAGCAAGGCTGATCGCAGAAGCTGGTATTGAACCCGTGCGCGACATGGCAAAAAGGGCGGGCATCACGGCCAACTTGCCCAGGGTGCCGGCCATTGCATTGGGAGTGGCCGATATTTCTCTGATGGAAATTGTACAGTCGTACGCAATATTTGGAAATGGCGGTCAGGCCATTCAGCCCTGGTTTATCGAAAGCATTGAAACCGCTACAGGTGAAAAAATATTTGAACGAACGCCGGTAAAAGGAAAATACGTTATAGACGGTGATATTTCCCGAACCATGTTGAGCATGCTGGAAACCGTGGTGGACAGTGGAACGGCCCGTTCTGCGCGAACCAGATTTGGTGTTCAGACAGACCTCGCTGGAAAGACGGGCACGACTCAGAACAATGCTGATGGGTGGTTTGTGGCTATCACTCCCAACGTGGTTTGTGGAGCCTGGGTTGGTGGGGAATCACCAAAAATACGCTTCCGGAGCACGGCCCTCGGACAGGGTGCGGCGACAGCCCTTCCCATCGTGGCTGGTTGGATTCGGGATGCCGAGAAAGATTCGCGGGTAGCAAAGACAATCGGCAAGAATTTTCCTGAGGCCAGTTATGAAATACAACTTTCACTTATTTGTCCATTGTACATGTCGAGCCAATCGGATATATTTCTCGATAATTTATTCAATAGAGATGCACGGAAAGAACGTCGTATCCTTCGGGAACAAGCCAAAGAGGAACAGTCAAAAGATCCGGCAAAAGAAGAAAAGGAAGACCGGTGGATGAAGCGACTGCTTGATAAATTAAAGAAGTCGGAATAAGAAGTTCTATTAGGATTGCAGCGCTCTCGCAACTATTGTAACCAATTTGCGCGGAATGAAGCGCACAGAATTCACCAAAATTGAGTTCATCAAGTCATGCACGGCTACCAAATGAATAGTGAATTCGAATTCATTGTTAGAACGCTATCGTCTTATACTTCCCCATGCCATTTCAAAATATTTAGCCTGATGAGCTTCTGTAAGAGGTATATTTTTATCAATGTGATATTTCACCAATTCATGCACAGCACCCATCAACTGCGCAAAAATAACCTCGACACCGCAATCCACTATGATGTGTTGCTGACGGGCTGACTCCAGAACTCCACTGAGTACGCGATTGATTTCATCGCTGCTCCTGATGGAATCTTCCCGAAGTATGGCACTGCGATATGTTTGTTCGAAAAATATCATCTCTTCCGGATGCGAATAATTATACATCAGATAATTCATCCATATAATCTTGAATCTCACAAAGAAATTTTCGTTGGGTTTGTCATCTTTTAAAAGATATGCGAGTTCTTCCTGTTTTAATTTGGTGTACAATTGATTGATCAAAACTTCTTTGTTCTCAAAATAAATGTAAACCGTACCGGTCGCCATCCCGGCCAGCCTGGCGACATCGGCCATTTTCAGTCCGGCTAGTCCATTTTTCATTACCAAGCTAAGCGCAGCGCTATAGAGGGCCTCAATTTTTCCGGGTTCTTTGATTCGTGCCATGGTGCAAATTTAATGAATAATTATTCATTAAAGATCTACTTGAGAGTTCGACTCTTTTATTATTGAAAAATTTTACTGGATGATAGTAAATACCAAATCACAATTGAGTCATCCGCTCTTAATCACTCATTATCTGTACATTACTATATTTCATGTATCGCAAAAGGTGTTTTTACTGAAAAATTATGGGTGTTTTCACCCTGAAAATACCGTGTTTTTCCGGTTTCAAAAATAAAATGGGGGAGGTATATTTGATATGTTCATATAACGCTTCTTTAGGGCTGTGAATACAGTTAAATATTTGGTTAATTAATTCGTAACGACACTACTTTGCGCGAGACTCGCGAAGTAAAATGACTAAAGGTCATTGAAACTCAAAACCTTGTCAAACGAGACAGGGTTTTGATCTTTATACGCTTCATTCGTTTGACATATCCCTGCGTGCAGGCGTCTGGGATGATGCATGGTGTGGCGCTCCGCGCAGATCTCCCGGTATCAATTACATAGATTTATTGTTCAGCCTTCCAGGCTGTGACGCTCATAGTGCAAAGACCCTGCACGCAAGCGTGCAGGGTTAGGCATGGTTTGGCGCTCCGCGCCGGTATGCAGACAACATACTATGCCAACGTCGAGGTATGCGCCAGACCACAGTCGAAGAAACTATAATCGCTAATACCCATCGCTCTTTCCAATTTGAATGTTCAATTGCCTGTCGAAACTTTGCGTTACTTTGTACATATCCAACTCTCCTGGGTGATATCAGTCAAAAGTGAGCGTTTATAGGTCATCAAAGCTATTTTCATATGTTCGTTTTGGAAAGGATTTCTTTCGCAGGCCATGTTATATGACTCTTTTTTCATTGTCTTTTTTTCTGATTTCGGGCCACAGTTTCATTTTCGCACAGAATCCTTTGGTGCTCAAAGCTGCTGAACTAAAAATTGCCGGCAAGACCAATGTAGCCGATTTTAGCTGCAACCTGCGAAAAGCGCTTCTCAACGACACCTTAGCCCAACCAACAGCACTTCAAAAGGGGACTGAAGTATTCAACGGACTTCAACTCATATTTAAGGTGTCAGAATTTACCTGCGATTTGCCTTTGATGACGAAAGATTTTCAGGATTTGTTGCAGAGCAAAGAACATCCCAATATCATTTTGACGATCACTGATCTCAATTACCAGGAACCCTTTGCGGATCAAAGAAGCGGTATTGTCAACACCTGGGTAAATTTACAGATTGCGGATAAGTCTCGCCTGGAACAGATCGACAGGGCATCGATACACATCATCAGAAACAAAACCATTCTGTCAGGAACACATGCCGTTCTGATGTCAGCTTTTGATATTCAACCGCCTGTCAAATTTTTCGGAACGGTTCGCACGGAAGACAAACTGGAAATACAGTTTAACATTCAATTGGAGTGAGTTTTTATGGAAAAAGAAAAGCGGCCACCTCGGTGACCGCCTTACTATTGTCGTTCTGAAAAAGCTGTTGGATTTTTAGAAACTAATCACTGCTTCCAACATCACCCCGTTAAATTCTCCTTCCTGAAACCTGGATGCATTCCAGCCATCGCCGGAATATGTTTGATTCACATATTCAAGTTTTGCAAGAATATTGTGGGTCATAAACCATCCCATTCCAACATTTAGTCGCTGAATTTCCTTGTCTGGGGCATCATCACGATCATTTCCGGTAACACTGTTAAATCGGCCACCTATGTATACTTTTTCATTGACACCTATGCGGTAGATCAGTTCAGCGCCCAATTGGGTGTACATTCCTGAGCCCAGACCTTCACTGTTTTCAGCAAGCTCATAGACTCCAAAAAATTCAAGGCCATGGAATTTCACGAATGGGTTGATTTGAATGGCACGTAACTTATTGAATCTGGGATTAAAACGACCATCAAAACTTGAGATTATATCGCTGGTGGCCATGATGTTGTAATATCGACTTCCTGCCCGGTCGCCTCCATACAATGAGGTTCCGGTGCTTTTGCCCGTATTTACATAGACTGACCCCGTAAGACGTAACCGCAAATTATCAGATACTTCATCATCGTAGCCCAATTTTGCATAGAAAGAAGGCATATTTTCGGTGGTCTCAGTTACGACAACGCTTTGGTTAAGCTTTCCATTGGTCATCCCAAATACACCGAGGAAACCATTTTTCTGGATCGTTACCTCTCCAAAAGCCTCAGTGGTAAATGAATCCATGATATAATTACCTACGAAGGGATTGTAGATGGCGCGGGCATTATCTGAGCGACGGAAAACGGCATCTCCGTAACTGAAATCGTCCATACCAATTTTAATTGTAGCGACATCCATAAAGCCTTTCAGGAAGTCGGTTTTAATAAAATTCAGTCTGTCGAATTGGATGTATCCACCTTTTACCCATGCTTCTTCATGGTGTTTGGAAGAGAGGTATGTGCGAAGGTGCATCCGAACACCATCGTGGAGCTGCACATCCAGATTAAGATTGGCAGTAGGCAGGTTAAAATTTGATCCCAAATCAATCAGCCCAATTGTATCATTGCCATTCGAATGCGAGATGGATTGAAATTGCAAGGCAAAATCGCCACCCACGCGTACTTTTACACCATCAAATCCTATGGTGTCAGTTTTTGGGGTTTCAAATACATTCAGACCGCGCTGGTCATTGTACCTGAAGTATTGCAATTCTGGCTGTAATTGAGCCATTGCTACCGGAGCGATAAAAATGCTCAGGAGGATCGGGATGAGTGTCTTGTTTTTCATGATCAAAGTGTGTTAGGATTGTTTCTTTGGTTTGGTTTGGTTTGTTTTAATTTAGTTGTAGAGGTTTATTTTGAATTTGATTGTCACCTCATCGCCGGTGCGTATGGTTCCCAACATGGCCCTTGGCGGATCGATGCCGAAAGAACTCATGTCAAAGGTGTAGGTACCGGATACAGTTAGATGATTTCCACTCCATTTTTCAGCGGAGATCGGCAATGTGATCGTTTTGGTTTGCCCTGCAATGGTGAGCGTCCCGCGGGCTGTAGCATTATTGCCATCCATTTTAATATCCGTGGACTCGAATTTTATTTCTGGAAACCTGCTTTCATTTAAGGCCTTGTAGGTGTTGTCGTCCATGGAAGATGTGCCACTCTTGATGGATTTAACAGTGGCCACGAAAGAAGCTTTTTCCAACTTATCCCCTTTAAGGACGCATGAGGCTTTAATGGCAGTGACGTCCGATTCCCAGTCGTGGAGGGTGGAAGTACCGGCAATTGTCATTTTACTTTCTGACTGTCTGGAGGTAAATGATTGTGCATCAACCTGCATTGAGTATGATAAAAATATCAGGAACAGCGTGAAATATTTCATGGTGGTGCATTGTTATGTAGTTCCGAATTTGAACTACTGATTTATATTGCACCACAAAGAACAGGAAGTCTCTTTCCGAAAAAGGTGATTTTAATCAGGTTTAGATCGAATTCTTATCAGGTTTTTGCGATACGGGTCACGGTTTACCACATGAACAATCAGAAAAAAAGTAATATTCCGTTGATAGGTGCCGGGTTGAAAGTGTAAGGAAATTTGTATGAGCCTCACCAAATGACTTTGATGAAATTCAGCCATAGTATGAGCGGACCCCGGATATTGAGGAGAGTAATGAGCTTGAGAAGCTCAGCTTTCCGTCAGTTGAACAAGTAAAACCTGGATCTATATTTTCTTTCCAAGGTCGATATTACCCGCGTATTTGTCCAGCTTATTGGAAACAACAGGAAGGGCAAAATACTGGAAAAAACTTTTGTCTGAATTAAAAACGTGTTTGTAAAAACTCGCGAGGCTTTTTTGAAGTCCCGATGCGATATCAGGATCGAGTTTATCGAGCAGGGCATTTGCGTGGTGTATCTGAGCCCGTATATACACCTTCTTATTTTCTACATCCTTCGGAAGACGGTGATCGAGGTGTTCAAACCGCTGGGCAAAACGGCCATCAACAAGCCGGTAAAATTCCTGAAGCGATTTGGGAGCTGTGTACGTGCGCATATGAGCGAGTTTCACGGCGTCGGCTTTTTCATTTTCACTGATTTTTCCATCTACTTCATAGGCCGCCAGGAGTGCCAGCCAAACCGGGACATCCAGAAGTTCATGAAATTGATCCGCAGTGATATTTTGAAAGGCCTTCTTAATTTCTATCATTTCTCAGTTTGATTCGGGGATCGAATAAGGACCCAGTACAATATTAAATAATTCCCGCCGATCAGGGTCAAAGATATAGCGGGAATCGATTAAAAAATCTTTTCATACAATGCAGGTGTGTCGGAAGAATGAAGATGTGGCAGCTCCAGAATTTCAAAGACATTTTCTTTGATTTTACGGGCGATTGTGCCCGTGGGCAAATCATTGCAGTCCAATCCAAAAGGTTCTTCAATTTCCTGAGCCATTAGTTCCAACCCCAAAAAAGCGAAAATCACAAACATGGTAATGGGGATGGCATAATATCCCAATTCTGATACCAAGCTAAAGGGGAGCAGGATGGCGTAAGCCACAATAAAGATTTTGATAAAAATGGCATAAGAAAATGGAATAGGTGTATTCTTAATCCTTTCGCAGGCACCGAGAATATCGAGCAGTGCCTGCATGTGGGTTTTGATATTCAATAAATTAAAACCTGTAATTCCCCCATTTCGGTATATCAGTTCCACCCTCGACTGGATTTCAAATGAAATGAAATTCGGCACATGAGCTATTTTCGCGTAGCGCTCCCGGTCAGCGGAGGAGAGGTCGGAAAGCTCATCGATTTTCGTGCCCGCACGCAGGTGTTCGGTAAAAGCAAAACAAAAATTCGAAATGCGGACGCCAAAAAATTTTCGCGAAAGCGTATCCTCCACAGGCAGGGTGGCATGAAGCTGAATGGCCAGATTCCGGCAATGGTTTACCAATGCACCCCATTGCTTGCGGCCCTCCCACCACCGGTCGTAGGCAGAGTTGGTTCGAAAAACCAACAGGATGCTCAGCACGATTCCCAAAAATCCAAATATGGTACGGTCAATCTGAACAAATCTCTGCCAGTTGAAGTGGATCACGACCAAACAAATGATGGCGGCAAAAAGTCCAATTAGCAAGACTCCGCGAACGACTTTGGTCATGGTATAACTCCGGGAGAGGTGGAGAATATCCCCAAAAAAATGCTGATTGGATTTGTATACGATCATAGATTAAATTTCAGACAGATATCTGTGCACAAACGAAATGGCCATGGCCCCCTCACCAACAGCAGAAGCCACGCGATTCATTGCATTGGCTCTCACATCACCGGCAGCAAATATCCCCGGCACAGAAGTTTCGAGTGAAAAAGGCTCGCGATCCTTCTTCCAGTTTCTCTTAAATTCCGGATGCATATTCAAATCACGACCAGTGAGTACAAATCCTTTTCCCTCCTTTAATACTTCAGCGGGCAGCCAATCTGTGAGAGGTTTTGCACCAATGAAAATAAAGAGGGAGTCCACCGGTCTTTCTTCCGTTTCTCCGGTTTCGGCATGCTTTAAGCAAATTTTTTCCAGTCGCCCCTCGCCCGATGCATCAACGATTTCGTAGTGAGGCTCCACAACAATATTTTTGATTTCCTCGATTTGATGAATGAGGTATGAAGACATGGTTTCTTTCAAATTGTCGCGGCGAAGTATAATGTGAACCTTCCTTGCAAAATTGGACAGGTAAACAGCACCCTGTCCGGCCGAATTTCCACCGCCTACCACGTATACTTCTTTATCGCGGCAGGATGCAGCCTCAGTCGTAGCCGCACCGTAATATACGCCGGCACCGGTATACGCTTCGAGGGCTTTGGCCTCGTGCATACGGTACGATACACCCGTAGTAACCACAATCGCCCTGGTATGCACCACGGTACCATCCACCATCACCAAAGTTTTGTATCCATCCTGCATCTCAATTCTTTCCACCGATTGGGGAATGAGTGTTTCCGTTCCAAATCGCGTGGCTTGCGCAAAAGCGCGATGACTGAGTTCGGCACCGCTCAATCCATTGGGGAACCCCAGATAGTTTTCAATGCGCGAACTTGTACCTGCCTGACCTCCCGGAGCGCGTTTTTCGATCAGGATTGTACGCAGCCCTTCGCTCCCACCGTAAACCGCGGCCGCAAGACCCGAAGGACCTCCACCGATGATTGCCACATCGTACAGTTTTTCTTTTGCCGTCGGTTGCAATCCCAATTTGGCGGCAATGGGCACGAGTGAATCTCCTGCGATCACCTCCCCATCTTCAAAAATAATTGCGGGCAAGTCTTTGGATTTCAGATCATGGCGCATCATCACCTCAGCCGCACGAGGATTGTGTTCCACGTCCAACCACTCGTATGGAAACAGATTTCCCGAAAGGAAATCTTTGATCTGATGCGACTTGGGGGAATACTGATATCCGAGCAGGCGAATGTTGTGCACACTCTCCTTGTTGTTCATCGCCCAGGCCTGCAGTTGGTCGGAAATGAGGGGATACAACCGCTCTTCAGGTGGATCCCACGGTTTGGTGAGATAATAGTCGAGGTTGACATCATTGATGGCGCGAATAGCCGCATCGGTATCCGAATAAGCTGTGAGGAGTATTTTCCGGGCATTTGGATACACTTCTTTGGCTTTCGCCAAAAAATCGACGCCGAGCATCTCAGGCATTCGTTGGTCGCTAAGGAAGAGTGCGACCAGGTCTCCCTGTTTTTTAAAGGTTTCGAGCGAAGCCAGTGCTTCTACTGCACTTTCAGTGCTCATCACCCGGTAGTTTTTCCGGTATTTCTGTTTCAGATCACGACTTACGGCTTTCAATACCTGCGGATCATCATCAACAACGAATATAATTGGAGACCTCATTCTATCGACACTGAGTTAATCACTGACTTAGCATTCTATTTTCCATTTTGCACGTCCACCGGAAGCGAAATTTTAAATTCCGTTTTACCCGGTTTCGAATTTACATCAATACGGGCTCTGTGGTGCATGATTATTTTGTTAACAACATCAAGTCCAAGACCTGTACCTTTTCCCATCGCCTTGGTTGTGAAAAACGGATCAAATATCTTTGACATAATATCCTCCGAAATGCCCGAACCGGTATCCGTAATGTAAACATCCACAAACGGATCGCAAAATATTGTTTTTATCGTCACCTGCCCACCAGTTGTTTCCATAGCGTCAAAGGCATTGTCAATCAAATTGGTCCAGACCTGATTGAGCTCACCCGGAAAACCCATAACAGCTGGTATAGAAACATCGAAGTCCTCAACAATTTCCACTGATTTGCCATTCGCTTTATGTTTCAACATGCGAAGGGTGCTTTTCAGGCCCTGATTGATATGGACGGCCTGACGATCTTTCACGCTGTCCATATGACTGTACTCCTTAATGGACCCAATCAATTCGGAAATACGCACAGCAGATTCGTTGATTTCACCTACCACCCTTTCGGTGGTCAGGTTGTCAATGATCCACTTGAGCACTGGTTCGAAAGCCTTGTCACCTGTGATACCACATAAGCGCTCAAGGTCTTCAGGCGTGATTCCGAATTCGACCAGCTCCTCAGCAGTTTCCACGGTATCGCCTTCAAAACTGCAATTATCGAGCACCCCGGAAAGCTCATTCTCACGTTGCGAACGCTCCAAAAGTCCCAGGGCAGCTGGTGATCGTTGAACCATTTCAAAAATAAGCGCACTGACTTCTTCCACAGCCTTCAAGTCAACCCGCATAGAAAGTACATTTTTAAAATGTTCGGGAATCAATTTGAGATGCCGAAGCAATGTAGAAGAGCTGCGCACCATGGCCGCTGCCGGATTATTCAGTTCGTGCGCCAATCCAGCTGAAAGCTTGCCAAGGGACATGAGCTTTTCATTTTGCATGGTGATGGTGGTGAGATTTCGAATCCGACTTGACATATGATGCACCAGGGCTTCAGTCAGCGCGTGATGCGCAGTAATCATTTCAACAAAATGCGACCTGTGAACCTGGATAAAACTACTGTCTTCCAGTGCCTGACCAAAAGATGTCGACGTCTTTAGACGTGAATATGGCAATACGCCGGTGATTTCCCCCGGCATGATGCGTGTGATTTCCCGCTGCGCATTCTGTTGCTCTATATATATCCGGAAACCTCCTGTGAAAATAAAAATGAAATGGTCTGCAGGTTCGTTGGGCCGGAAAATGAAATCACCTTTTTTTAACTGGATAGTCTCTCCACTGGTCAGGAGCCAATCCAAATCACCTTCAGGAACCGAAGACAGATTTTCATTTTGTTTTAAAATTTCGATATAATTCATGGGGTTATTGTGAAGAGACCTTTAGGTGAAATTATAATAAAGCATTGACAACTGGGAGAGTGACGAAAATACAAACTATGGAGAAACGAATTTCTGTCAAAATATGATAAAAATGTACAACAGAAATTTGCAATAAAATAAAAAAAAATTTGGCTTTTTCAAACTGATTTATCCTCCTATTTTGCGCCGTCGTTTCGAGAATTAAGCGGATTAGGAATTCAAGGATCTTTATTCGCTTCTTTTACAAGACACGACTAGACCGAATAGCACCAAACCATTAAACCATTAATTATCAAGATGATTAAACCTTCTATCACACCAGCCTCATTCCGTTCGAAGTTTTCAATAAGTTTTGTAATTTTATTTCTGGCTCCAATGATTATGACGTCCCAAGGAGCCATCCAGGACCAAATAAATAAAATTATTTTGTCAAAAAAAGAATTCACAAAATATGAGCTTTTTACCCCTGAAACGACCAAATCAGCAGACGAAATGGCAGAAATTGGCGTTGAGCCGGGCACGTTATCGGATGCCATTTTCTTGAATCCGAAGTCATTTCAACGTGACCAGATCAAGTCTGATAAGCCCGAATTAATGGCTGTCGAACTCCCGGGAAGTGATGGACAGGTGATGACCCTACTTTTGTATGAACACAATTTTCTGACAGAAGATGTGGTGATAGACGCCAGTGGCAAGGAAGATTTGCAATCGTCGACGCGTAATCATCTGTACTATCGCGGTGTCGTGGAAGGAAATGCAGCATCTCTTGTTAGCCTTAGTTTTGTAGGAGATGAGATAACCGGTATCATTTCCAGAGACAATGAAACCCTGGTTTTGGGGAAAATCTTGTCGGCAAAAAACAATCTACACGTATTGTATGCACAGGAAAATCTGAATCTGGAACAAACTTTTGAATGCAATGCCATAGAAAGTGATAATTACGAGGTGCCTGAGGTGTCAGAATCCGCATCTCCGAAAACACAAAAATGTGTTCGTGTTCGGATTGAAATAGACAATGGTTTTGTCAATTCCCTGGGCGGTGGTACCGCAGCGGTAAATTACAGTCTCGGT
The DNA here is from genome assembly GCA_041744015.1 of Cryomorpha sp. GTDB lineage: Bacteria > Bacteroidota > Bacteroidia > Flavobacteriales_D > Cryomorphaceae > JBBQZU01. Next base: position 15,945 of record JBGTLS010000265.1, read on the forward strand.
TTATGGAATGCCGTGACAACGTTATATGCCAATGACAATATAGTCTTGGTTGTGGCTCATGTGTACGCATGGACAGTGGTGAGTCCCTATGTAGGGACATTAACCAATAAACTTTTTCAATTGAGTAATGTCACTCCCGGTGTTGATTTAACAACACTTCTTACCAATACCAGCTCTGGTGGAATCGCTTTCTTATCCGGACTTTGCTCGACGACCTTTGGCGTAAGCGTATCAGGAATCTATGGCTATTACCACAATATACCCACATATTCGTGGGACGTAAATGTATGTGCGCACGAAATTGGTCACAACCTATCATCGGCCCATACCCATGCCTGCGCCTGGAACGGCAACAATACAGCGATAGACGGTTGCGGACCCACCGCCGGATATTCGGAAGGTTGTACAGCTGCGATTCCATCAAGTGGCGGCGGCACGATCATGAGCTATTGCCATCTTCTCGGAGGTACTGGCGTTAATTTCAACAACGGCTTCGGATTGCAACCCAAAGAACGGATGGCCAATTATATCAATTCACGCCCCTGCCTCGGAACAGGTTGCACTACCGGAGAGCCAGCGACATCAAGTTGTGAGACAATCAATTTTTCTGATTATGAATTGTTCACGTATGCACCAAACCGGGCTGTTGGAACAGCCACCATCCAGGATAATGGAAACATTCTCCGTTTGCAAAACAATGCATCCAAATATATTGAGCTGGATTACGTCCTGACTTCAAACACCGTTATCGAATTCAAATTTCGCAGTACAAGTGAAGCACACGTTCACGGAATTGGTTTTGATGACGATGCCTTTCTTTCCTTGAACCGTTTTTTCAAACTTCACGGCACTTTAATTACGGGCCAGGTCATCAACGCTTTTGATAACTATACCGGAAGCATCTATAAATCGTATCTCATACCCGTGGGACAATATTATACAGGCGCCAATCTGAACAAATTGTTTTTCGCCGCAGGCAATGTTTCCGGCGCATCTGGCGGAATAAGTTTCTTCAGAGATGTCCGGGTATATGAAAGTGGGGATTGCACTGCCGCCAATCAGGTAATGAGTCTCGAAGAAGTGGAAGATCATTCCGGTCAATTCAGTATTTACCCAAACCCTGCCCAATATGAAGTAAGAATATTGTCTACCGTGGAAAAGACCATTGACGTGATACATCTTTACTCTTCATCTGGAAAACTTTTGGAATCTCATTCGGTGAATGCGCAATCACATCTTTTGAATATCGGTGACAAACCAACCGGTATTTATATCCTCGAAATGGTGGATAGCGATGGTAACAGACAAAGGGAAAAACTGGTAAAAGTGAACTGAAATCGGTAAGCTATCAGGAAGAAATCTGACCTATTAGAAACCTTGTCCCATTTGGGCAAGGCTTTCTAATATTGTTAACAGCAATATTATAAAAGGAAGTCTAAAAAGAAAATATTAACTTTCTGCGTTTTTCAGCCATCAATGGTAACGCTGATATGGATATGTGCGATTGATCTAAACCAAATTTGTCACCAACCAGTTTTTAACTAAATTTTAAAACCAAATGAAGTGCTTTTCAAGAATCCTTTGTTTTAACCGCCATTTTTTTCTTATTGTTCTTTTTACGCTTACACTTCCCTTCGGATTAAAGGCCCAGGATGCGGTAAAGAAAAATATTGAAACCCTCCGGAGTTCAGGAGTGCAATTTTCTGCATTCACTCCATTTCTCAGTGATGTGGACAAATCAGCAGAGTCCCTTTCTGCTTATGACGTAGCTCCTGGTACACTCGCCGATGCAATCGTGCTAATGCCGGTAGTGTCAGAATCGAATATGCTCAAAGCAAATCAACCGGAATTCATCTCCATGGAAATTCCAGGATTTGATGATGTAAACATCACCCTCCACCTTTACAAAAGTGCATTTTTGAGTGAAGATTATGTAATCAACGACAGTGAAGGGACTGATTTTACAGGACTTGTGGAATCACATGCATTTTACCGTGGCGTCGTGGCAGGAAAGGAAAAATCCCTTGTAGCGCTCAGCGTGATCGGAAATGAAATCAGAGCCTTGATTTCTTACGGTGAGGTGACGCTCGTTTTGGGCAAACTGAAAGACGCGAAAAACAATGCCCATGTAATGTATGTCGATAATATGCTCGGCATTGAAGGCGGTTTTGAATGTACTGCTATCGAGTCTGACGACTATGCCATTCCGGAGTCGGATATTCAGGCGGTCGCCAAAACGATTAAATGTGTCCGGATCCGGGCCGAACTCGACAATGGCCTGGTCAATTCGCTGGGAGGAAGTACCAATGCGGTAAATTACTCATTGGCTTTATGGAATGAAGTAACCACGCTTTATGCAAATGACGATATCGATGTAGTGCTGTCTGATGTATTTGCATGGGTTGGTAGCAGCCCATATTCGGGATCGATAAATAATCGTTTGGGTCAGATGTCTAACAATTCTGCAGGCTCTGATCTCACTACCCTGCTTACCAACTCGAGCTTTGGAGGTGTGGCTTATATTTCCGGGCTGTGTTCGTCTACATATGGTGTGAGCGTATCTGGCATCTACGGCTTTTATAACAATGTACCCTCCTACTCCTGGGATGTCAACGTATGTGCCCATGAAATTGGCCATAACTTATCTTCACCCCATACCCACGCCTGTGCCTGGAATGGAAACAACACTGCCATCGATGGATGTGGCCCTTCCGCGTCAGGTGCATGGCACGCACGACTTCGGCGTCAAATCCGGCCGTAGCCATAATTAAAAACAACTTTCCGTTTGCCCGCCCGGCATCGATTCGGAAGCAACACCCGTTTTG
>JBGTLS010000266.1:0-15870 GCA_041744015.1 Cryomorpha sp.
AAATATCACAGAGTCGAATATCACCATGGGAATCAACCTCCTTGACACCGGTTTCGCAGATTGGATTCGCAAATTCTGGGATTGCCACGAAACAGGAATTTACGAAAAGGGGGATTTCTTTTTCAGACAAGATCGTCTCGCCACCTTGTTTTCGCACCCCGTTACCCGACAGCTTTTGAGGTTGGATAAAGGGAAATCGCTCGATTTTGTTGCCGTCAGCGAACAGTTCATATCCGCCGAAAAAATGCGCACCGAAGCCAGGAAAGCGAAAGTAGGCTGGGTCGTACCGCTTTTGAGCTCATGGAATTACGACGCATCACTCGCCATTGACAGCCTTTCCGTTTCGCTCAGCGAAATATCCTGCCTGCTTTCGAAACCCGGAGAGCGGAGTGTGGAAGTGAGACTCATCAGCGAGTCAGTGGTTTTGTTGACGCGATTGTTATTGAAAACAAAGTCTTTTCCGCAGTTCCGCGATTTGCGCCCCAATGTTCTCACAGGTATTCTGCTTCGCGCGCTCGGAGAGGGAAGCCTCGCGCTGATGGGCGAACCCCTGAAAGGCTTGCAGATCATGGGTCTGCTCGAAACGCGGGCACTTGGATTCAAATATCTCGTGATCTGCTCAGCCAATGAAGATGTGCTTCCGCGAAAAGCCAAAATCGACAGCTTCATCCCGTTTGAGATACGCGGCTATCACCGGTTGCCCGGAAAAAAAGAAAAAGAAGCGGTCTATGCCTATCACTTTTACAGACTTCTTCAGCACGCCGACCATGTGACACTCGTTTACCACACCGATACTGATGATCAAAAAGGTGGGGAGGCGAGTCGGTATTTGCTTCAGCTAAGCCATGAACTCTCGCGGGCAAACGACCTTGTGGAACTGAAAAGAAAAAGTCTCTCTCACCCCACCCTCCAGGCTCCCGAAATGGTTTTGGAAATCTCCAAATCGACTGAAGTTCTCAACCTCATAAAAGCCACCATCCGCCATCGATTGTCCGCGTCGTCGATCAACCGGTATCTCGATTCACCGCTCGAATGGTATTACGGATATGTTTTGAAGCTGGAAGAACCGGACAGAGGACTGGATCTTGACAGTTCCACGTTTGGAACCCTCTTCCACGCCGCGATTCAGGATCTTCACGAACCGTTTTTGAACAAAGAATTGTCCGTACAAGACCTGTATCAAATGTCCGAAAGGGCTGATGCAGAACTTTCAAAACACTTTTCGGCAAATGAAAAGTCACGCAACCACAAATTTGGACTGAACCGCATCCACTATGAAATGGCCGGAGAGATGTTGCGCAATTATTTGAAATCGGAAAAAGTCCTTGTAACCGGGGGTCAAAAGGTCATGTATCTGCACTCGGAACTCAACCTTAAAAGAATTCTGACTTTCAGCCACGAAGGAGAGATCATTGAGGCTGTATTCTCTGGTATGGCAGATAGTGTTGAACGGCGGGATGGACAGTTGGGCATTGTGGATTTTAAAACAGGAAAAGTTTTACCAGCGGAAGTCAACATAAAGGAATGGACAGTTGATTCTTTTGCAAAACACCCCAAAGCTTTCCAACTCCTGCTATACAACTGGATGGCGCGACCTCAGTACCACAATGAGCCTGTGCACGCTCAGATTATTTCCCTGCCTTCGCCGGCAAACCGAAAGCTTCACCTAAAAAGTGGCATTCAAACCGATGAGGACGAAAAGGCATTTGAAGAGGTGCTCGTCGATATATTAAAGTCGATGTTGAATGGAGCAGTGGATATCATTGCGGAGGAGGATTATAAGTACAATGTATACGAATGAAAAAAGCGCTCCGTGGAGCGCTTTAAAACCTGCAAGGAAAAATTTGAAACCATTTATAGCTTGGATACTACAACAAAAAGACGGAGGCTTTCTGAACGGTTGCCATCATGTTATAAATTAATGTGTGGTTTTCACACGAAGTTGGTTTAGTTAGTTGTTTGACAAGCAGTTATATTTTGGTATTAGAGAGAAGCGCATGGGAGTAGTCTGTCCATTCAAAGTGAAAGACTCTTCGCTTCGCTCTGAACTGAGCGCAGCGGCATCACGACCGAAGGGAGTAATGACATGGTTCCGAGCTTTGTCACTCCGACGGTAGGAGAAACTTAGCGAAGCGCTCTCCGACCGCAGGGAGTAATCTGTCCATTCTACGTAGATGAAAAAAGCGCCCCGAAGAGCGCTTTAATTCCTGCAAGGGAAAATTTATAAACCAAACTGCAGATTGGAGACTGCACGTTGTTGACGTCACATCGATTAGATAGTTGTACAACAGACGTATTTTGAGATCGCATAAAAAAAGCGCTCCGGGGAGCGCTTTAAAACCTGCAAGGAAAAATTTTGAAACCATTTTGTAGCTTGGATACTACACCCAAAAGACGGAGAGAAATCCGGGGGTTGCCAATCAGGATGAAATATTTGAAAATTTATATCCCACACCCCGGATGGAGTGAAAATAAACAGGCTCCCGGCTGTTGGGTTCGAAGTACTTGCGGAAAGCCAAAATATAATTGTCAATCGTACGGGTGGATGGGTACACATCGTAACCCCACACCGTTTCGAGAATTTCTTCGCGCGATACCACACGGCCTTCATTCTCAATCAGAAATTTGAGCAGGTTGATTTCGCGTTTGGTAATTTCGCGTTTGTTTCCGTCGAAGCCAATGGTTTCAAAGGTGTTGAAATTGATCTGATTCGGCCCGAACTGATACAAATTCATTTCCTCCTTATCTACGCGAGGGGCGTCACTGCGTCGTATCAGAATGGATACCCGCAGCAGTAATTCCTCCAGATTGAAAGGCTTGGTGAGGTAATCGTCACCCCCGATTTTCAGACCTTCCACACGATCGGCGCTGGTCGACTTGGCACTGAGGAAGAGAATAGGCAGGCGATTGTTGTCAATCCGCAGGGTTCTGCAAACTGTAAAACCATCGATTTTTGGCAACATGATGTCGAGGATGCACAGGTCGAAACGCGCGCTTCGTGCCTGCGTCAGGGCCTGTTCGCCGTCCACAGCCACCGTCACATCGTAACCCTCCATCTCGAGGTTGAGCCGGATGACATCTTTGAGATTCTCCTCGTCTTCCACAAGCAAAATCCGTTTTTTTCTGGGTTTATTTTCTGTCATTCAATGGCTGATATTTCTTAAACCAACGCCTCTCACCATTGTTTTATGGCAAGGCGTATCTTTGCGTGCAAATAAAATATTGATGGACAAATCTACAATCCTTCAGAAAGCTAACGAAATAACCAGAAATACCATGATGGAAACCCTGGGAATCGTTTTCACCGATTTCGGTGATGATTTCGTGGAGGCGACGATGCCCGTCAATTCAAAGGTGCACCAACCCGCCGGACTTTTGCACGGAGGTGCCAACGCGGCTCTGGCGGAATCATTGGGAAGTTGCGGCAGTGTCCTGTATTTGCAAAACCCGAAAGCACAGGTTGTGGGCATCGAAATCAACGCCAACCACCTGCGCAGCGTGCGATCCGGAACCGTAAAAGCCCGGGGTGTATTGCTTCACAAAGGCCGTCGCACCCACGTCTGGGAAATCAAAATTTACGACGAGGAAGCCAATCTTTTATCGGCCTGCCGACTCACCAATATGATCATCGAACCAGCTTGATCACCGAAAAATCACATACCGAAAAGGAGACTATATCTTCAAAAATTTCAGAATTTCTGGTATCCGGGATACCATTTTGTGTTTGCCGGTTTCCCGGAAAAAAATCCTGGGAGGTTTTTACCGAAAGGGACAATCCCGAAAGTGAAGAACCGTATTTCGTCATTCAGCCCTGGGGGAATTCCAGTGCAGTACGGATGTATGAGAATTCTTTTGCCGAAAGGCACACCACAACTACTCCACGAAACGCACATCACGATTTACCCGGGCACACCAGTTTTGAAAATTACGCCTCCCAATTTGAGGCATACAAAAGATCTTTTGAAAATGGGTCTTTGAAAAAAGCCATCCTGTCGCGCGTGAAAAGTATCGAAAAACCCAGGAATTTCAACGTAATGGACTTTTTCAGGAAACTGGAAAAGGCTTACCCCAACGCCATGGTATATTTGCTATCCCATCCCGAAACCGGCATGTGGATGGGCGCGACACCTGAGATCCTTGTTGAAAAAACCCAAAGTGGCTGGCAAACGGTCAGTCTGGCAGGCACCCTGGCTCACGACAGCGATAAAACCTGGACGAAAAAAGAAAAAATCGAACAGGAATATGTTTCTGCTCATATTCGCGATGCGTTATCCGCAAGCGGAATCAATGCTTTCGAAGAATCCGCTCCATCCGAATTACAGGCGGGTAAAGTAAAACATCTCAAATCCACTTTCCGGTTTGATGGCCCCAAGACACCTGAATTTTTTCACCAATTGGTAAGCCACCTCCACCCCACCCCGGCAGTGGCGGGCCTTCCGGCAAAAAAGGCTGCCGATTTTATCAACATGACCGAATCACACGACCGCGGTTTGTACACCGGTTACCTCGGAATCGTCAACTTTCCCGAGAGGGTTAGCCTTTATGTAAATTTGCGCTGCATGCAAATAGGTAAATCCGATCTGGCATTATACCTTGGTGGAGGAATCACTTCCGACTCAGATTTGCAGTCCGAATGGGACGAAACCGAACAAAAAGCCATGACAATCCTTCAATACCTGAATGACTAATCCCGAAAACATCACCCTCAGCGATCAAAAAGGCATCCACACCCTGGTGATGGCTGCCAGACATTTTGGTGTTCAGCATGTCATTATTTGTCCCGGCTCCCGGAATGCGCCACTCACAATTTCGTTCAACCGGTCGGGGTTATTTAAATGTTGCAGCATTCCCGAAGAGCGCGTAGCCGGATTTTATGCGCTGGGGCTGGCTTTGTCGACCGGGAAACCGGTTGTGATCATTTGCACCAGCGGCTCGGCGAGTATTAATTTTGCCCCGGCTCTTGTGGAGGCTTTTTACCTCAAGGTACCCGTTATAGCCATCACCGCCGATCGCCCACTATCCTGGACCGATCAGGGCAATGGGCAAACCATCAGACAGGAACACCTGTACGACAATTTTATCCGCAGCCAGTTTTCTCTTATCGCCGAACCGGTTGCTACAGATGAAATTTGGTACAACAGAAGGAAACTCAGCGAAGTGTTTAACACGGCTCTTACTGAAAATCCCGGCCCGGTGCACATCAACGTGCCCATGGCCGAACCTTTGTACAAAACGAGCGCATTTGAAGAGGTTGAAATTCCCAGATTTCACACCCGCATTCCCACCCATCTCAGCCTTCCGCAAAAAAAGTTGGAAGATTATTCCGCTGCTTTAAGCCAGGCCAATAAAGTGATGATTTTGGTTGGGCAAATGTTGCCGGACAGGGAACTCAACGATGTGCTCAACCAATTTTCCGAAAGGGAAAACGTGGTGATCCTCACAGAGACTACCAGCAATGTGCATGGTGATCGTATCATCAGCACCATCGACCGACTGGTAATGCCGGTGAAAGATGAAAGATTGATGACCGACCTGATGCCCGACATTTTGATCACCATCGGCGGTGCAGTAGTCTCCAAAAAAATCAAAGCCCTGCTCAGGCAATTTCAGCCTGAAGCGCACTGGCACATCCATCCGCACGACAAAGGGCTGGACACATATCAGAGTCTGACTTTGGAAATCCCCATGGAGCCAGTTGGTTTTCTTACTGCCCTTTCGGGAAAAATAGAAAGAACATCCCCTCAGGGATATGCCCGTCGTTGGCAGAATCACGCAGCGACATGTGCAGGTGGACACGAATCTTATCTCGGGGAAATTGCATTCAGCGACTTCAAAGTATACGACATCGTGCTCAAATCGCTCAACAGTCCGGTGAATCTTCATATGGCGAACAGCTCACCGGTGCGCTACGTGCAATTGTTTGGAAGCCATCCGGATTTGGTATACCATGCCAATCGCGGTACCAGCGGAATTGACGGCTGTACGAGCACCGCTGCCGGATGGGCCATGGGTGATCCAGGAAAGGATACCGTCATTCTCACAGGCGACATGGCGTTTGTATACGACAGCAATGCCCTCTGGAACAATCAACTTCCGAAAAATTTAAAAATCATCGTTGTCAATAATCTCGGTGGTGGAATTTTCAGGATTGTTGAAGGGGCAGATAAAGTGGATGAACTGGAAAAATATTTTGAAGCGCATCACAACGCCGATATCCAAAAAATAGGTGAAGCTTTTGGAATTCCTTGTTTTCAGTGCGACTCTGCGGAATCCCTGTCAGCGATAATGCCCAAATTTTTGATGAAAAAAGGATGTGCAATCCTCGAAGTAAAAACTCCTCAAAAGTTGAACGCTTCAATTCTGAAGGGATATTTCAGGCATATATCGGCCCATTTGGAAAAAACCAGAGAAAACAAAGATTCTGAATCGTTGGCTTAAGCCTGTTGCCGCATTTGATTTTGCGATCCGATCCAATCAAGTGCATCGAATACATCCTGAAAAACACGTGTGGGAATCACAGGTTTGTAGTGACGCAGGTAAAACGTGGCCATGAGTTTGTGCGCAAAGGTGCTGATGAGGATGGCATCTGCGGTGGAATACCGCTGGTTGTTTTCCGAAAAAAATGCCTGGACCCCGGGAGAAATGGTGCTTCCAAAAGCCATTTCAATCAACAATGGTTTTCGTTCACGCGAGCTGTGAGATGAAATCCAGTTGTGAAGTTCAGCAACGTCTTCATCTACCAGATCTTCCCCTTCTTTTAATCTCAGGTAATAAAATCCACGGGCATCTTCATAAAATTCAAATGACCTTCCGTAATATTTCTTTGGTTTGTCCATCCCATCCAAATGTAAGGCAGGAGTTTCAGTAGATTGAAAAGTTTTGTGTTGGGTTACGCACAATGGATTCTTAATATTTGATTACCCAGTGAAGACTTTACCCTGCCTCGATTCAGCGAACTATTCTACTTTGTCAAACCACCATATGCCTGGACAAATGACGCATTAGAATCCTGTTTTTTTCTCTTTCGTAAAATTGATTTTGATGACTGTCAGTTCCCTTATTCTTCCGAAATTTGCGGCAATGGTAAAAATCGAAGCCTGGTTTAAAGCTTTTCGGCTCAGAACCCTTCCACTCTCATTTTCCAGTGTGATTCTTGGGAGTATGCTCGCAGCAGATATGGGGAGCTTCAACCTAAAAATTCTTTTGGGCGCTCTGGTCACCACACTTTTTTTGCAGGTGTTGAGCAATCTCGCAAACGATTATGGAGATTCTGTCAGTGGCGTGGACAATGACAAACGTTCCGGGCCTATTCGAAGTGTACAATCGGGCGAGATTTCCGCCTCAGAAATGCGGTTTGCCATAGGGCTTTGCGCGCTGCTGGCACTCGGTGCGGGCATATGGCTCCTGTTGGAAAGTTCAAAGAAAATTAGTTTTAATTCCATCCTGGCCTTTTTTCTACTCGGTGTGGCTGCCATAGTCGCCGCTATCAAATATACAGTTGGAAAAAATCCTTACGGATACAAAGGCTTCGGCGATTTGGCCGTTTTTATATTCTTCGGTATCGTTGGGGTATCGGGCACTTATTTCCTCCACACTTCTGAATTTACATGGATGACGATGTTGCCTGCGGTTTCGGTCGGATTGCTGGCCACGGGCGTACTCAATCTCAACAACATGCGCGACATTGAAAACGACAGCGCATCCGGAAAACGGTCCCTGGTGGTATTGATGGGATTGCGGAGCGCGAAAATTTATCACACCCTGTTGATTTCTCTGGCGCTCCTGGCTGCTTTGGCCTTCACCCTCCTCCGTTTTCAATCGGTCTATCAGTTTCTCTTTTTGATTTCCCTCCCCTTACTCTACCAAAATGTACGCATTGTCTGGTCGACAAACCGGGAATCGGATCTGGATGCGGAATTGAAAAAACTCGCCCTTGCCACCCTGATTTTCTCCATCACATTGGGTCTTGGACTCATCTATTAAACAAAGTGACAGCGCGCTGGATTAAATACATTCTTCAATTCAAAATACCCGGAGGAACCTCAAGGGGTATTTTGAGGGAAAAACCTTCCTGGTTTCTTTTGATTGAGAAGAATGGAAAAACCGGAATAGGCGAATGCGGGCTACTGCCGGGACTCTCCACGGACGACCGACCGGGTTACGAAAGCAAACTCAATGAATTGGTTGAGGCGATCAATAGTGGCGAATCAATTCCCGACCTGAAACACTGGCCGTCCATCTCTTTCGGAATGGAAATGGCTATTGCGGATTTGGGTGCGGAGAAAGCGCATCAGCTTTTCCCGGGCGCTTTTACGAGAGGAGAAACGGGAATCGATATCAATGGATTGGTTTGGATGGGGAAGCCTGAGGATATGCGCAGGCAAATTGACGAAAAACTCGATACTGGTTTTCAGTGCATCAAGTTGAAAATCGGAGCGGTTGAATTTGCGGACGAACTTGACCTCATCGCACATATCCGAAAAAATTACAGCGCTGCCGACATCACCATCCGGGTGGACGCCAATGGCGCATTTTCTTTGAAAGACGCTCCGGGAAAACTGACACAACTCGCCGAATTTGAGCTCCACTCTATTGAGCAGCCTATCCCTGCCGGAAACTGGGATGCCATGGCGGAACTATGCGCGACCAGCCCCCTGCCAATCGCGCTTGATGAGGAACTTATCGGCATATCGGATGTGGCCGAAATGGATCGAATGATGAAAACAATCCGGCCTCAGGCGATTATTCTCAAACCCAGTCTGGTCGGTGGTTTTGAAGCATGTGATCAATGGATTGATTTGGCAAAAAAGCACAGGGCTGGTTGGTGGGCCACTTCCGCGTTGGAATCAAATATCGGTCTGAATGCCATTGCGCAGTATACATTTACCAAAAACAATCCGCTGCCCCAGGGGCTTGGCACCGGGCAACTCTACACCAATAATTTCGACAGTCCACTGGAAATCAAATCGGGTAAACTGTTTCATTTCCCTGAAAAGGACTGGAACCTATCGAAACTTTTATGAATCCATTTGACAAATATCCCGGCCTGAAATTAAACAGTCATTTTCATTCCAGAACTGCCATTATCGCGGAAGATTTCGGTTCCGATCTGACCGAATTCGATCGCGGGATCCTAACATTTGCCCGGGAAGTTTTTGGTAAAACCAACAGCCAACTAGTTGAAACTTCAGGGTCAACCGGCACACCCAAAAAATTGACGTTTTCTAAAAAAGCTTTCGTGCAAAGCGCTGAAGCGACGAATGATTTCTTCAAACTTGATGAATCCGCGCAAACGCTGCTCGCTCTGCCGATGCGTTATATCGCTGGAAAAATGATGGTGGTTCGGGCCATTGTCGGTCAGTACAACCTTGTTTCTGTCTCCCCTTCCGGATTGCCGTTGATGAAATCCGGTCATTTCGACTTTGTGCCATTGACCCCGTTTCAGGTGAGTCACAGCCTTGAAAACACCCCTGAAGCTTTGAAAAAAGTGGGCGCAGTGCTCGTCGGTGGCGGACAGGTCAGCGAGGATTTGCGGAAGCAACTTATCCAGGCGGGTATTCGTGCATATGCCAGCTTCGGGATGACCGAAACCCTGTCGCATTTCGCCATTTCGTCTTTGGGTGATGAGGAAGAAGAGGTGGTGTATCATCCTCTGCGGGATGTGGAAATCAAAATGGACAAACGCGGTTGTCTGAAAGTGCGGTGGATGGGCATTGCGCGCCGGTGGCTCTACACCAACGATCTCGTTGAAATGCGAGGGAAATCATTCATCTGGCTGGGGCGCACGGACAATCTCATCAATTCCGGAGGCATCAAAGTCATTCCCGAAAGGGTGGAAAAAAGGTTGGCGCATCTGATCACCTCGCCTTTTTTTGTCGGCGGGCTACCGCATCCCAAGCTGGGTGAGGAGGTCTGTCTCTTTGTGGAAAGTCCGGATCAGGAAGATCCGATCAGCCTGACGGAAATTCAAAATGTGTTATCTGACTCTCCGTTCTGGCAACCGCGAAAAATTATTTACCTGAAGGCTTTTTCTTACACGGAGACTGGGAAAATCATGAGGAAGGATTCTGTTGATTTGATGATTTGGTGATGTGTTGATTTGTAGTTTTGAGGATGAGGTGATTTGAGGATTTGTTGATGTGGTGATGTGGTGATTTGATGATTTGATGATGTGGTCATCGGGCGGAGTTGAGGTGTGGTGATTCATCCTACAATTGCCGGGGGCTAAAGCCGCCCGGCAATTGTAGCAGGATGTTCCGGGCTTTAGCCCAACCTTATAAAACCTCTTTTCTTATGGCTTTAGCCTGATTTTTTCGGCACTTCTTAAAGGGGGCGGGAGTTCTTAATACTACTCACCCATCCTTCCTCGTGGAGAGATAATCTCTCCAACGGGTGAGTACCGTCTGCATATCTTCTGGAATGGCCGATTCAAAATTCATTCTCTCGCCTGTGACGGGATGGGTGAGTTCGAGCTTGCGGGCATGCAAAGCCTGACGGGGTAAAAGGTCGAAGTTGTTCATCACAAACTGTTTGTACTTCGAAAAAGTGGTGCCCTTGAGAATTTTGTTGCCGCCATATTCGGGATCGTTGAAAAGCGGATGCCCGATGTGCTGGAAATGGGCGCGAATCTGATGGGTGCGACCTGTCTCGAGTTTGCATTCCACTACCGTGATATAATTGAGGCGTTCGAGTACTTTGTAGTGTGTCACAGCGTGTTTCCCATAATCCCCTTCCGGGAAAATGTCCATCACTTTCCGGTTTTTCAGCGAGCGACCGATATTGCCGGTGATGGTTCCATCTTCGGTCATATCTCCCCATGCGATAGCGATGTACCGACGGTCAATTGTTCTTTCGAAAAACTGTTTTGACAAATGAGTAAGTGCCTGTTCGGTTTTGGCGATGACCATTACGCCGGTGGTGAGCTTGTCAAGCCGGTGTACCAGCCCGGGCCTGTGGGGCAGGCCGTCTTTAATTTCTGGTAATTTGCCAAAATGAAACATCAGGGCATTGACCAGGGTACCGCTGTAATTGCCGTAACCGGGATGAACCACCATGTCGGCGGGTTTGTTGACGATCACCAGGGTATCATCTTCATAAAGAATTTCGATGGGGATATCCTGTGGAATTAATTCAATTTCGCGCTGCGGATAAGGCAGAACGATGGAGATATCGTCGCCGGGTTTTACGCGGTAGTTTGATTTCACGACTTCCTCATTCACCCGGATATTTCCGTTGGCAGCGGCCAGTTGGAGTTTGGTGCGCGAGGTATTGGGTACTCTGTCGATCAGAAATTTGTCAATTCGAAGCAGTTCCTGACCCTTATCTGCCTGAATGCGATAGTGTTCAAATAATTCCTGTTCTTCCTCTTCGGGGTCTTCTGCTTCTGACATTTTATCGGTTTACAACGAGTTTTTTGGTGGCTACATTTCCGGAAGAATCAGAAATTCGGAACAAATACATCCCTTTAGCCAGATCGGAAATATCCATTTTTTGCTCGGGGAATACGGGTTCACTTCGCACGAGGCGGCCACCGAGGTCAAAGATACGCACCTGAAGCTGCTCATTTTTGCGAAAGCTTATGGTAACTTCCCGGGTGGCTGGATTTGGATATAGGTTGAGGCTTTCGCCAAATTCATTCACGGGTGAAGATACCAGCAGATTCGGACCAAACATCGGCCTGATCATCACACTACCCTCCACCGAAGAGGCATTCCAGGAGGTGCCCACACGCCAGAAAAGCCGGCCGGGATTGGCGTTGGTATTGCGGTCAAGGCCGATGATCAGAGAATTTGACTGGCCGGATTCGCGGTAACCTACAAAAAATGGCCCTGCGGGCACAAAAACGGGTTCGTCAAAAGCATAGATGATCGACTGCTGATAAAAATCCTGACCGTACTGCACGGTGGTAACCTTTTCTGCAATCAAAGCCCCGGGTCCGGTGTCGCCTGCAGCGTAGATTCGGATTGTCATGGGAGTGTTTTCATAATTGAAATTTCTCGGCATGGTGAAAATCTGCAAGGCCCAAATGGAGTCGCTGACGGTGCTCGTGTACCGCATCACCGCTTCGCGCTGTCCATTCTGGAATACTGCATATCCGGCTTCGGCACTTCCATCGTCGTAGGCGTAATGTGTTTCGAAGCGCTGCTGAAATTTCAGGGTATCATTTCCGGAAGTGAAGCTAAAATCTGAGACTGAATGAGAAATCTCGACATCGTAAATCAAATCATCCGATCCCAGACTGGGGTCGAGCACCAAATTGTTAGGCGCCTGGGCAATGGGTTGGGTGTATTCGAGCACAGACAATTGCGGTATTTGCGGATCGTTGGTGTTCTGGAAACTCGCCACTTCCACACCTTCGTGTAATACCCGGACTTTGTTTCCTTCGAGGGTACGGTTCACCGTATTCAGATTGCGCAGTTTCAAAGGGATCGTTTGACGCATATGGATTCCAGGATTGGTTTCGTAATGCGTAAGCGGCATCACGGTATAGTTTTGCAGGAGGGTGAATTCGGCGCGGACAAAGGCGACATCATCCACCACCGGCGTACTGTTTAAGGCGTTGCGATCGATCCATACGTAGTCGATGTGCCAGGGATCAAGGGCACCCTGCAATTCTGCAATGTTGCGGAAGCGAAACTGGAATCCCTCCATCAGATATCTTGATTGTGTGATGGGGATATAGACAAATTGAAAATTCTGATTGTCGGAAATATCAATGGTCGACCAGACCCAAAACCACTGATCGAGATCGGGGGCAAAAAATTCGAGAATGAGTGAATCAGTATTAGGTGAAAGGGTTTGTACAGCCAAACCATGGGGCTGGAAGTAAAAACTCATACCGATATTGTCATCGGCTGTTCCTTCGAGATTGATCGGGCAGGAAGTCAGGGTATCAGCCGGTCCCGTGCCCAAAGCCCATTGGTAAGGGTATCCGTTTTCATCGCCGCCATCGAGGGTTACTACGCCCACAGTGGGAGGATTTATCGCCCAGCTGGTATTGCGCGTGGCCTGCCTGTTCATCCAAAGCGGCGTATACCCCTCTGGATTGTCAGGAAAATAATCACGGCTGAAATCATCGACAAACGGAAGTTCGATCATCACGTCCGATTTCATCTTGCCCGTGGGATATGGTTTGGTTTTGGAATTCAGCAATTCCACGTTATAGGTGGCCGGGACCACCATCTCCTGAGCAATAGCGCTGGCTGAAAATAAGATGAGAAGGTTTAAAAAAAGGTATTTCATAACGAGTCGGTTTCGGCCTCATACGTTCCGGCCATGGTAGAATCGGTGGATAAATAAACGTCGATGAAAGAGCCCAGACTGGCCCGACTCCGTTGACCAGGTAGTTGCCTGACCACGAAAGCCTCACTCGTATCAGCTGCGGTAGTACATCCGTCGCATGCCAATATTTGACCAATATTCAGGGAATTTGCCATCAACATTTCTACAGCCAGGGCATACGATCCCCCTACCAGCTCGGGAACTTCTGTCATTTCACTGGATTGTTGACCGAGTACGAGCATCACTTCCTGGCCTTTTCGAATTTTTTCTCCGGCTTTTATGGACACGCCGTTGTGCAGCTGATCAATCACGCAGTCGGTGCAGGATTCGTCGGGTTTGTACGTAATGGCTCCGGCTTTTAATCCGGATATCTCGAGGATTGGAAGGGCGATTCGTCTGGATTTCCCGTAGAGATCCGGCATCTGCACCATTTCAGGAACGGTGCTGTTGACAGAAATGAAAATCGTGCGGCCTTCTTTGACTTTTTTTCCCGGAAGGGGATTTTGGATAATAACGACACCGCGCGGAAAATCCTCGCTGTAAATGCTGTCGGTAATCTCGTAGGTGAGATCGGTATTGATGAGAAGATTGTCGAGGGCATCGATGGCATAGCCTGTGAGGTTGGGCACTTCAACCGATTCGCTGTGGCGTGAATAAGCTTTCAGCCAAAAGAGTGTGGCCTGGATGATCAGAAAAATGACGATTGCAATCAGAATGATATTCAACCAAAACCGACCACTAAAAATAAACCCGATAACTCTTTTCATTAAACCCTGATTGACTTGGCCGCAAAGATAGCACTCGCGATCAATCGCGGCGTTTTACCTAACGGTTATTACATTCACATAGTGTATTTCACCTCGGGGTTATGAGAAAATAGCTGTTCAAATTTCCCCGACCATCGGTCATTCTTACATATCAGCGCGGGATATCTTTGTATTTCAAAATTCTCGTTTTATGCAAAAGCTGGTTGGTGTGGTGTGCGGAGGTTACTCGGGTGAAGCCGAAGTTTCCCTGAAAAGTGCTCAAATGATCATGGATCACATCGACAAGGAATTGTATGAACCGGTGCGCATCGTGATCGAACCCGGGAATTGGCTTGTGCACACCCCGGATGGACCTGCGGAAATCGACAAAAACAATTTCAGTTTTATGCATCAGGGCCGCATCCGTCGCCCAGACCTTTGCTTCATCATCGTGCACGGTACGCCGGGTGAAGATGGAAAGCTGCAGGGCTATTTTGACATGATCGGAATGCCTTACAACACAGGCGGGGTGATGAACGAAGCCATTACATTCAACAAGATTTTCACGACCCGGCTGCTTCGGCAAATGGGATTTAATGTTGCTGGCGGCGTTCTGCTGAACGATCCTTCAGAGCTTGACGCTAAAAAGGTGGCGAAGCAATTGAAGTTTCCACTTTTCGTGAAACCCAATGAGGGCGGCTCGAGCCTGGGTGTTTCGAAAGTCAAAAAAGTGGAGGAGATTCCGGCGGCGGTCGATCTGGCTTTTAGCAAAGGTTCGGCGATTCTGATCGAGGAGTTTTTGACTGGCCGCGAAGTGACCTGCGGGGTGCTTTGCGAAAAGGGAAAATACACCGCTCTGGCCATCACGGAGATTTCCACCAAAAAAGAATTCTTTGACTACGCGGCGAAATACACCTACGACCAGACCGAAGAGATCACCCCAGCCGACCTGCCCAAAAAATACTATCAGAAATGTCAGGAGATTTCTGAAAAGGTGGCGGCGGCCTTTCACTGTCAGGGAGTCGTGCGGATCGACTATAAATTTGACGGAAAAGAATTTTACATCATCGAAATCAATACCGTGCCGGGTATGACCGAACACAGCATCGTACCGCAACAGGCAGCAGCGATGGGAATTGGGAAGACGGAGTTGATAACAAGGATAATTGAAGGGAAAATGGAATTTTGAGTTAGGAATGCGGAGTGCGGAATTACCTTGGATATCTGCATAACGTTGACTGTGCGAATGGGAGCATATGAGATAGTCAACGAATACTTTTTTGGCAAATCTTCACAATTTTCTTTATTCTTGCCCTCTTGAAAATTGATAATCGAAAGGGCCGATGAAAAAGACTTTGTACTATTTAAAATTGAACTTCCTGTTCATCGGGTTGGTTGTGTTTGCCTCGTTTTATGCCATGCGTGTTGAAGCACAGTTTACCTATTTTAGCGGAGGAATTGATCTTGGATTAACATCCATTCACAGAGGTCAACTTCTGACGCAGAATACCCTTCACCGGCAAGCCAGGTTTTCACTCAGTGCCATGCACCGACCTCTCCGATTTTTGGCATTGGGGATTTCATATCACAAACCTCTAACCCAGGGAAGCTCATTTTCTTTTTCAAATGCGCCGGTTACAGGCGGATATTACTCCGGGATCGACGATCCGTTTAATTCAATGGGCAACACGCGATATCTCCCCCAGGAATATCGATATGAATTTACGCAGGGTGGCAGCCTGAATCTGGAATGTCGTTTCATCGATCCGCGGACGGGGGTGTATGGACAGTTGGGCTACGCTTTTTCGACCATGGAAGAACTTTTTGTTTTTCAGCGCAAAGG
>JBGTLS010000267.1:0-1551 GCA_041744015.1 Cryomorpha sp.
ATATATGAAGACCTTAAAAAGGGCCGACCGAAGTAGTCCGTATCTCAACATATTAGACTTCTTCGCCAAGGAACGAACATTTCTCATCATTGTCCTGGCTGGTCTACTCCTGGCAGAAATCATGGTCGGTTTCGGTCGTGCGGCCATGTGGCTCGGCTTCGCATTTGCAGCTTACGCTGCAGTGGCCAACGACAGCATTCAGTCACTGGGTACTTTTATAGAAAGCAACCGCAAGCGGAAATGGTGGGTATTATGGCTTTTCATAGGGTCCATATTCCTCCTCACCGTGGGGTTCAGCTGGTTTTATTTCGATGGAGATGTAACCTATCAGCGTTTGCTCAATGAAGATGGTACTTCGAAATATCCACATCCTCCAGACCTTGGCCTTAATTTTAGTTATTTTCAGATTATCGCACCTCTGGTCCTGCTCATTCTTACCCGGTTGCGCATGCCGGTTTCCACCACTTTCCTGTTATTGAGCGTATTTAGCGCAGATTCATCAGGCATCACTTCCATGGTTGGGAAAAGTGTATCTGGTTATGCCCTGGCATTTATTGTCTCCTTTGTGATCTGGTATGCCGGATACAATCTCATCCGAAAACACTTTAAATCGCGTAAAATGCACGGCGCCTGGCCTGTAATTCAATGGGTCGTAAGCGGTGCTCTCTGGGCAGTTTGGGTCATGCAGGATGGAGCCAATATTGCCGTGTTTTTGCCCCGGCAACAGTCGGCACTCGAATTTACAATCTTCGCAGCTACAATATTTTTAGGACTTGGTCTCTTATTTTACCTGCGTGGAGACAAAATACAACGTGTGGTAAGCGAAAAAGTACGCATCTCCGATGTGCGCGCAGCAACGCTTATTGACTTGTCTTATGTGATCCTGCTCATTTACAAACTATTCATCAGCACGGTGCCTTTGAGCACCACGTGGGTGTTCCTGGGAATCATAGGTGGTCGCGAAATTGCCGTGAGTCTTTCCAGATCGAAAAAAGGAAAGAAACATAAGGTCAAGGCCACACGAATGATTGTGAGAGACTTTAGCTACGCGATGATAGGCCTTTTCATATCCATCGCACTCGCTTCAGGCGCAAACCCAGCTATCAGAAGAGAAATCGGGATCTTCTTTTCGGGACTGTTCTAAAAATCAACCCGTGCTACGCAGAATTTCCAATGGGGGCCTGCGTACAATATCTCTGCTGTTACTCAATCCTACACCAACCGTGAGCATTGTGATGGCCAGGTAGGATATGATCACCACACCCCAATCGGGTCGCAATACCGTATTGAAACTGAAATAAGCCAGCAACGCGCCCGCTATCAGCGCAATCAGAATACCCGTGAGCGCTGCAATACTTCCCAAAAGGAAATATTCGAATGTATTAATAAGCAAAATTTGCTTCCGGCTTGCTCCTAAAGTTCGTAGCAATACACTTTCCTGCACCCGCTGAAATTTGCTGATGATCACCGATCCGATCAGCACAAGTATACCGGTGATAATGCTGAAAAAAGCCATGAACTGAATCACAAATGATACTTTTCCAAGCACAG
>JBGTLS010000268.1:0-10650 GCA_041744015.1 Cryomorpha sp.
GGTGTGAGGCTGGCATTTCCATTTGCATCCATTGGGATAGTGATAGACTGTAATGTAAATTTCGGTTTGATCGTATCGGAGACCTGTACTTGTTTTGACAGGGTGATAGCGTTGCCATGGATATCGGTAGTGGTAAAATTCACCTGTTTCATTCCGATGTCCGCACAGCTGAAAGAAGTCACATCAAAAGATGATTGTTCCACTCCGCAATTGTCATCGTTTTCCAATATCAGCGCTTGCATTGTTGGAAATGCAAGACCATTGTTATTCAAATACAATTTCGCATTGGGAACAAATTCAACTGTGGGAGGTGTTACATCTTCAACCATTACATCTCTGGTGACTTCAGTAGCATTTCCACTGGCATCAGATATGATTACGGAAACCGATTGAGGATTTCCTACATTGATGCAACTGAAATCGGTTTGGGCAATTTCTGCAAAGACAATTCCACAGTTGTCTGTGGCATCAGCCATAACCATTTCCTGAGATATGGTTGCGAAACCTGCGTCATCAAGCGAAAGTGTTATTCCTGCAGTCGAGACTGAAGGAGCAATATTGTCAATTACGGTGATAGTTACCACAGCAGAACTGCTGTTACCTTCTTCATCCGTCACTGTAAAGGTGGTATTTACTTCGCCAATGTCGGCACAGCTATAGTTTGTCTGATCTAACGTCATACTCACAATTCCACAGTTGTCTGTCGATCCGTCATCTACTGCTTCCGCGGCTACCGAAACATTTCCATTCGCATCGAGAAAAACTTCAATGTTTTTCGCTGCGATCGCCGGCGCAGTAAGATCCTGTACCACGATTTCGCTCATACTTGCGGTTTGACAATCGTTGGCGTCTGTGATTTCTACCATGTAAGTACCCGCCATAAGTCCGGAAAGAGATGCGGAAGTGGCTCCATTACTCCAATTGTAAGTGTATGGCGTTTTACCGCCTGTAACTACGGCTGTGATTTCACCAGTAGCTTCACCTATACAATTTGAAGTGGGAGTGGTGGCCAGTGATACTGTCAGGGGAAGTGGATCCGCCAGTTCGTAGAAGGCAGTAGCTTCTAATCCTTCACTGTCGGTCACAGTGAGGGAATACGGGCCTGCTGGGAGGTTTGAAATGGAAAAAGTCTGGGCACCAGTACTCCATAAAAATGAATAGGGTGGTGTACCACCAGAACCGCCTGCGGAGAGGGCGCCATCATTTCCTCCGGCGCAACTTACAGGTAGTACCTGATTGATAAATACTTCCTGAGCAGATAACTCAACAGTTGCTCCGGCGATCAGAAGTATCCAAGCTCCAATCCGAACAGCTTTTAAAGCGCTTTCTTTTGTAAAATCTTGTTTCATAAACAGTTGTATCTAAGTGAACTTTTTAAATTGATATGCGGAAAAGTTGGTTTCAAAACTTTTCGCTATCCTTTTACTGGATATTCAATGAAATGGTTCGAATTCTCTTAAAAGTTATTGACTTCACTTCTTATTTTGAAATCAGGTAGAGCGATTGCTCACCTGGGGGCGATATTGTTCGTCCAGACCCATTTTATTCGGTTGTTTTGCGTGTATCCGTCTACTTTTGACATTATCTTGCGGTCGAAAATAATTACTGACCATTCCAGAATACACTATCTCTATGAAAGAACAGCATACCATTCAGCACCGCCTTGCTCTGATCAGCTATATTTGGATTTTTTTTGCGGTATCCGTGAGCTTTGCTCAAACTCCAGAAGATGTCAATATGAAATACAACGCATATCCGGTGTATGCCGGTGATGATTTGGGGGTTAGGTTTTTGAATGAGTATATAAGCTTGAAGGTTTGGACGCCGGATGCGGATAGTTTGCGTCTGAATATTTATCCCGATGATCAGGTTGAAACCCATGCCGCCCGATACTTTTTTGAAAAATCTGAAGGTGGTACATGGGCTGTTCGCCTGCCCAATGACTTATTCGGTCAATATTACACTGTGCAGGCCAAAATTAAAGAAAAATGGAGCGCCGAGGTGCCAGATCCTTATGCACGCGCAGTGGGCACCAATGGCAAGCGCGGCCAATTAATCAACCCTTCGAAGATTGAGCCAAAAGGTTGGGATAGTGATTGGATCCCCGATATGCCAGATGTGGCTAACATCCTGATTTACGAACTACATATACGGGATTTTTCAATTCATCCGGAATCGGGAATGAAAAACAAGGGAAAGTACCTTGCATTTACCGAAAGGGAAACCACGACACCCGGTGGAACCACTACGGGGGTCGATCACCTCATTGAGATGGGTATTACCCATGTCCATCTCCTGCCGGCATTTGATTTTTTGTCGATTGATGAATCAAAGCCGGAACAACGGCAATTCAATTGGGGATATGATCCACAGAATTACAACGTGCCAGAGGGAAGTTATTCCACCAACCCTGCGGATGGAAGTGTTCGTATTCTGGAGTTCAAACAAATGGTAAAATCACTGCACGACGCCGGCATTCGCGTTATTATGGATGTGGTTTACAATCACACAGGCAGAACTGATGGATTGACTTTTGATGAATTGGCTCCGGGATATTTCTACCGGCAATGGAATTTTGGAAAATACAGCAATGCCAGTGGTTGTGGTAATGAAACAGCATCAGAACGTCCGATGGTGCGAAAATACATAGTGGAAAGCCTGAAATACTGGATGGAAGAATACCATATAGATGGATTTCGATTTGATCTGATGGCCATACATGATCAGGAAACCATGCGGGAAATAGCCAGCACCCTGCATGCGATTCGTCCGGATATGTTTTTGTATGGCGAAGGTTGGACGGCTGATCAGTCACCCCTTCCGGAAAATAAACGGTCGTTGAAAAAGTATACATACAAACTACCGGCAATTGCAGCTTTTAGCGATGAAATCCGGGATGGAATTAAAGGCCATTGGAGCAGCCATGATTCAAAAGGTTTTGTGAGTGGAAATACGGACTTGAAAGAATCTGTGAAATTTGGAATCGTAGGGGCCATTCAGCATCCGGATATAGACTATAAAAAAGTGAACAACGCAGACTCAGCCTGGGCGCTCGAGCCCACACAATGCGTCGCCTACGTGTCGTGCCACGACAATCATACCCTTTATGATAAATTAAAACTTGCCAATCCGGCAGCAGATGAAAAGACAATTCAAAAAATGCACATCCTGAGCAATGCGATTGTCCTGACATCCCAGGCAATACCTTTTCTGCATGCCGGAGTTGAGTTTATGCGAACAAAAGACGGAGTGGAAAATAGTTATAAATCTCCGGATCATATCAATCAGCTGGATTGGAATATGCTTGCGAAAAACAAGGAAGTACACGAAGCATACAAGGCGCTCATCACCCTTCGAAAAGAACATCCGGCATTCCGAATGGGTTCGGCCGATTTGGTGCAGTCCAAACTTCATTTTCTGGAAACAGAACCGGGTGTCATTGCATACCACATCCAGGCGCCTGAAAACGATTCCTGGGCCGAAGTTGTGGTGGCTTTCAATGGAGAAAATTTACGACACAGCATTCCGCTTGAAGGTAAATGGCTGATGGCATGGGATGGGAATCGTATCGTAAGTTCTCAGTCCTCTGACGGACGGGTCGCCATACCCGCATACAGCGCCATAATACTTTACCGTCCAAGATAATACGGGTAAGCATGAATTAAAAATGCCGTATGGAAAAGTATAAACCCGATCAGCTCATAAGTGAAGGCGACTGGTCGGCATATTTTTCTGTGGACCAATTTGACATTCATCTACTGTACGCAGGTTTGCTGTTTTTTGTAGCCGCACTTCTTCCAAGGTTATTGAGTAAATATATCCTGACTGCGCCCATTGTGTATTTAATCCTTGGGTATTCTTTTTTTTTACTTCCCGTCAACATCGAAAAACCAGATCTCGTTGAGGACATCTGGTGGGTAAAACGGCTTTCCGAAATGGCCGTTATTGTTTCATTGACCAGTGCCGCGTTAAAATTGAACCATCCCTTCAAAAAAATTACCTGGAAGTATAGTTGGCGTTTACTGGCGTTCACGATGCCACTTACCATGATCATTACATTTGTATTGGGGTATTGGGTATTCGGATTTGCTCTGGCCTCAGCTATTCTACTTGCAGCGGTTGTAGCCCCAACAGATCCCGTCCTGGCGAATGAAGTGCAGACGAGTGCTCCTGACGAGGAAGACAGCTCTCCCACACGTCTGGCCCTGACTTCAGAAGCCGGTGTGAATGACGGACTGGCTTTCCCATTCACCTATCTGGCCATCGGTGTGGCAATTCTCGGCACAAGTAGGATAGAGTGGGTGTGGAGTTGGTTTGTAATGGATGTTCTTTACAAAATTGGTGTTGCCGTGCTTATCGGTGCTGGCACTGGATGGGGTATTGCTAAACTCTTGTTCAAAGTGGTTGGCGCATCAAAATCTTCACGTTTGACAACAGGAATTCTGGTAATTTCCCTGACAATTCTTCCCTATGCTCTGGGACAGATTGCTGTTTCTTATGGCTTCATCGCCGTATTTGTCGCAGCTGCCGTGTTTCGAAATTCCGAAGAAAAACACAAATACCAAAAGTTTCTTCACGATTTCTCGGAAGAAATTGAACGCGTTTTGGTAGCGGTGATATTCATCCTGATTGGAGGATATCTCTCATTTAGTTTTTTTGATGACCTCGATTGGTCACTTTCCATTTTCGCACTCATTCTGATTTTAATTGTAAGGCCTGTATGCGGCTATCTCGGTTTGTTGGGTACTGACCTTAGAAAGCGACAAAAGTTCACCATGTCATTTTATGGAATACGCGGCGTTGGATCACTTTATTACGTGAGTTACGCCATATATTCAGCAGAATTTGAGCGCGAAAAGGAAATGCTTTTGCTGGTTATTTTTTTAATCATTGCCTCTGTTTTTATTCACGGTATTACAGCGGGATATGCTGTTCGGTATACGCATCGCGTGGAATGAGCTCACCAGCCAAAGCCTTTTTTAATGTGAATTCAAACCTGGTACCCTTATGAAGTTCGGAGTGAAGATGAATTTCACCGCCCAATTGATTGACCAGTTTTTTTACCGTGGCCAATCCGATGCCTGTACCATGAACAAAATTGATAGAACACTTTTATACTTATCTGATTTATGTGACAGGATCATCCAAAGGTCTAAATGCCGCGTAGATTGATATCCAATCCAAATTATGTCATGCGGCTGAAAAACTTTCTAACTTCGAACCGAACAAAATCCATGAGAATTGTTTTGATCATCTTCTTCTTTTCCTTTTTCTCTTTTTTTGCCAAAGGGCAGAATAAGTGGGGATTTGAAACAGCTGTAAATACATTGCTAAAAGGTAACGTAGATACCATACATTCAGTCGCCCTTCTGGAAATGATCAATCAGGGGT
Organism: Cryomorpha sp.; assembly: GCA_041744015.1. GTDB lineage: Bacteria > Bacteroidota > Bacteroidia > Flavobacteriales_D > Cryomorphaceae > JBBQZU01. The sequence goes on from JBGTLS010000268.1 coordinate 5,392, forward strand.
CTGTGGTTTTGCTGGACGCCCGACAAAAGTCCGAATTTGAGGTAAGCCATTTGCAGGGTGCCAGATATGTCGGGTATGACGATTTCGATTTAAGCGCCGTGAAAGACATTCCGAAAAATACGATCCTGGTGGTGTATTGCTCTGTCGGCAAACGCAGTGAGGATATCGGGGCGAAATTAACAGAGGCAGGCTTCCTGCATGTTTTCAATCATTGGGGTGGAATTTTTGACTGGACCAATCGCGGTCTGGAGGTGGTCGATATGAATAACCGACCCGTAAAACGCGTGCATCCCTACAACGATTTGTGGGGATTTTGGGTAAATAATTACGAAAAAACATATGAACCACGATAGTCTCCTGATGATCTTTGCCAGGAATCCCGAAATAGGGAAGGTGAAGACGCGCCTCGCAAAAACGATAGGCGAGGAAAAGGCGCTGATGATTTACCTCAAACTGCTTGAGCATACCTACGCCATCGCCGACAAGGTGTTTGCCGATAAGGCTGTATTTTACTCCGAAAAGGTGCAGGAGTTTGACATCCTCGACTACTACAAGTTTCCAAAGTTTCTGCAAAAAGGAGAAAATCTCGGCGATCGTATGGATCGCGCTTTTGGACAAGCTTTTGGCCAACACTATGAGAAAGTGCTCATTATTGGTTCCGACTGCTATGAACTCACCTCCGACATCATTGAAGACGCCCTCGTTGCGCTCGACAACCACAATGTGGTGGTTGGGCCTGCCCATGATGGGGGATATTACCTCCTGGGAATGGACAGGCATTATTCCCACCTTTTCAGAAACAAAGTTTGGAGCGCAGAAAACGTCCTGCTCGATACCATCCTCGATTTGAAAAAACTCAAATTGAGCTATGCCCTGATGCCTACCTTAAATGATGTGGACGAAGAAAAAGACCTCGGTGCCCTGCGTATTCACCTCGCGTAAAGAATGGCTTTTTAACAACACTTTTGAAAGCGTTATAGTCATATTTTCGGGATATAGATAATTTATATAAGGTCTATTAAATTCTTAAAATCATGTTCTTACTAAGTTTATCGGAAGTCCAAATTGAATGTTATCAATTTTCACATTTTCAATTGAGCTCAGGGTGGATTGAGGGTCTGTCACCACATAAATGCTTAGCTTTGCCGCCTAAAAGCTGGACATGAATATTCCCGATTCGAGTATGCCGCGCGTGGTGATTGTCGGTGGTGGCTTTGGCGGTATGCAGGTCGTAAAACAATTGCCTATTGGCAAATTTCAGATCGTTCTGATCGATCGTCACAATTATCACACTTTTCAACCCCTGCTTTATCAGGTTGCCACAGCTGGTTTGGAACCGGATAGCATCGCTTATCCGCTGCGGAAAATATTTAAATACCGCGGTGATTTTTACTTCCGGATGTCTGAGGTCCTGGAAGTTGAAGCTGACGCAAAAAGGATTCGAACCTCCATCGGCACGCTTGATTACGATTACCTGATATTGGCCACCGGAAGTGCAACTAATTTTTTCGGAAACGAAGAACTTGAAAAGCGCTCTATGGGAATGAAAAGTGTTCCTGAAGCTTTAAATATTCGCTCTTTGCTTTTACAAAATTTTGAGGCGGCCTTGCTGACTTCTGACCTTAAAGAGCGTGAAAGCCTGATGAATGTGGTGGTTGTGGGCGCTGGCCCAACAGGTGTTGAATTAGCCGGAGCTATTGCTGAGCTCAAGCGGCACGTGCTTCCTGCAGATTATCCCGACCTTGATTTTCGCAGAATGAATATCCACCTGGTGGAAGCGGCAAACCGTGTGTTGCCACCGATGACGGAAAAATCATCAGCAAAAGCGCAGAAATACCTGGAAAAGCTCGATGTTCAGGTCTGGCTCAATACCATGGTGCGCAGTTACGATGGCAAAATGATCACTACTTCCGGAAAACCCATGCCCACCCAAACACTTATCTGGGCGGCTGGGGTGAAATGCATGCCACCGACTGGAATTCCCGCATCCTCACTCATTGGGCCAAATAGAATCCGCGTGAATGAATTCAGTCAGGTGGAAGGTTTAAAAGATGTTTATGCCATTGGAGATGTGGCCCATATGCCCACAGCCAGATTTCCCAAAGGGCATCCGATGGTAGCCCAGCCTGCCATTCAGCAGGGGAGGTTGTTGGGTCAGAATTTGAACAGAATGCGCAAAGGAATACCTGTAAAACCTTTCAAATACAAGGATATGGGTTCGATGGCGACCATCGGCAGAACGCATGCTGTAGCCGAATTGCCAGGATACAGAACCCAGGGTGCCATGGCCTGGCTCATCTGGATGTTTGTGCACCTTATTGCCCTTGTGGGTTTTCGAAACAAGGTGGTTGTATTTATCAACTGGACCTGGAATTTCTTTAATTACAACAGAGATATTAGATTAATTATCAGGCCTTTTAAGCGTATTGAGTAAATGATTGATTCAGGTAGTGAATTACCGTGAAACCACGAATTTTTCCGAAGCTACACGGTGTTCATTTTCATTATAACCGACGAAAAAGTAGACCCCTGTCGGCATATCGCTCAGGTTGATTTGATATGATTCTCCAACCTTGTAATTCTTTTGATTTGAAGATACGATCGAGCCCGTGGCGTTGAAAATCTGATATGATCTGATGTCCTGACTCAAATTTTGAATGGTGAGGAAATCAGAAGCCGGATTCGGATAGAGTTTGAGTACAGTTTCACGCAGGGAAGGTTTGGAAGTCGACACAAGGAGGTTTTCAAGATCGAACATAAACGCAGAACGCGCAAATGTGGCGGCGATTAAAGCGTTTTGCAAGGCATCGATATGGAGGTCCAAAACGACCACATAGGGCATATTGCTTCCCAGTCTTTCCCAGTTTTCTCCTCCGTTTGTGGTGAGGTAAACCCCGTTGTCGGTCGCGATGAAATAAGTATTCACGGTATAAATCTCAATGTGATTTACCGGCATTTCCGGAAGGTCACCACTTATTCCGGTCCATGTAGAACCAAAGTCATCACTTCGATACATATGAGGTGTATTGTCATTGTCGCGGTAACCCGAAAAAGTTACAAATACGCGTCCTTCCTGAAATGGACAGGTTTTGATATCGGTCACATAAAATTCGGGAAGGGAAGCATCGATAGCTGACCAGGTCCCCCCATCGTTCAGCGATACCCAAACCCGGCCATCAGATGTGCCGGCATAGACCACGTCTGGGTCAAGCCCTGATTTGGCCACCGTGCTGATGTTTCTCCTTCCCATAAATGTCGAATCCGGATTTACCAGTACAGGGGATATGGGTTCCCAGATCCCGAAAGGAGCCTGCGACATTTTATAGATGCGCTCCGTTCCCGTGTAGAGATGTTCATTGTTCAGTGGGTCCATGATCAAAGGTGCGTCCCAATTTACCCTGTCGCTGTTGTTAATGCCCTCAGTGAGGAGATCATAATCAAAGAATGTTTCAAGATCCGTGAAAATCCAAACAAAATTTCCGTTCTGAGAACCTGCATAATACAAAGTATTATCCACGGGATCTGCAATGGATGTAAAGCCATCTCCCCCCCACAGTCTGAGCCAGTCCTCCTGCGGGTCAAGCGCATTTCCAACCGCAGTACCATTGTCTTGCGCGCCTGCGAGAATCATTCCCTCAAAGTGGGGGCTCGAAGTGATGCGGTAAAATTGGGTATTTGGAATCCGGTCCATATCCGACCAGGTTTGAAATCCATTGGTGGTGCGATAGAGACCGCCATCTGTTGCCAGTAAAATTTCACCGGGCCCGAGATATTCTATGGCGTGTTTGTCTGCATGAACCTCATAGTGCCACCAGGGTGGTGTCGTCATTGTCCAATTGTCACCACCATCAAATGTTGAGTACAGATCGACCCCAAGCAGACTGATCTCATCCTGGTTGTAAGGGCTGACGCCAATTTTTGCGAAGTACCAGCCGAAACCGCCAAGCGCTCCCGGATTCACGCCATCGGTGTTTACTGTCGTAAAATTCTCGCCAGCATCCAAAGATTTATAAATTCCATAAAGTTGAAAATCGGTCCCCACGTATTGTGCGAAAACAACGTCCGGATCGCCTTCCCAGATTTTCAACCCAATCCGACTCATTTCCCCTGTGGGTAATCCATTGGTGAGGGTGGTCCATGTGTCACCGCCGTCAGTGGTTTTGTATATCGCAGCATCAGGTCCGGCGGCCACACTCTCGAGGTTGGTGCGAATCCGGTTCCAGTTGGCAGCGTACAGCACAGCTGGATTTTCTGGATTCATCACCAGATCGATTATACCGGATTCATCATTCACAAACAGAATTTGTTCCCAGGAATTTCCGCCGTCGTTGCTCCGGTAAAGACCCCGATGGTTGTTTCGCTCAAAAGGTACACCCATTGTAGCGGCGAATATCTGGTCCGTGTTCTGGGGATTCACGGCAATTTTTGAGATGATTTTGCATTCCCCCAGACCAATGTGTGTCCAGGTTTCTCCGCTGTCAGCGCTTTTGTATATTCCGTTGCCCACCCACACGGTGCCGCCGATGTTTGGATCTCCTGTGCCAACATAGATAATTGTCGGGTCTGTCGGGTCAAAAACAATATGTCCGATGGGCAGGTGAGTTAAGTCATCGGTGAGGGGTGTCCAGGTATCTCCGCCATTTTCTGTGCGAAATACCCCTCCACCGGCTGTTCCGGTAAGAATAATGTCATGATTGTCGGGATGAATGGCGATACAATTTATTCGTCCGCCTAAATTGTACGGCCCAATTTCTGTCCATTCTCCGGCGGTTGATTTTTGGGCCGTAGCGGCAAATGCCCTCGCATCTTTGAGCGACTTTTCCATTGCCTGATAATTCAGTCGCTCGTCCGGGAAGGACCGCTGGAAGTAGAAATTTTCAAAAGGCCGGTTCTTTTTCTCAATTTTGTCCGAAGGTTTTTCTCTATCCCTGTTGGATTCTGAACAGGAACACATGCAGATGAAAACGATGGCGATCAGGCTGAAATACTTCATTGGTGGCGTTATTTTGGTAGCGGTCTTAAAGGTGAAAAAGGTTAGGCTTCCATCCAAATAAAAAATGAGCGATTGTAACATTGCCAAATATTTTGGGAATCCTTCTGGAATTTTATGTAATTTCTATCCCCAATTGAGTCGGGCAGACAACTTTTTGTGATTGAGAAAGTCAAGATGGCAAAAGAAAAGAATACAGATTTGGAAGATCTTCAGTTGGCGAAAGCGTGTCTGTCTGGTGATGAGAGAGCCCAAGCCCAACTGTTTGA
>JBGTLS010000269.1:0-6350 GCA_041744015.1 Cryomorpha sp.
CAGGACCTCTATGGAGAAATTGACATTTTTTCTCGAAAGAGATAAATTCTGCGCGTTGGCATCTCTTGAGGCATCAGGGCGGATAAGTGCACCCAATATTGATATCATTACAGCCAGGGCAAGAATAATCAATCCCGCCACCGCACCCTTGTTGCGGCGAAATTTCCTCCAGGCCAATTGGGCGGGAGAGGCGGATGTACTGTCGTCAATCATTTTTAGAAACTACTTCCAGGTGGGTTTGATAAACATTCCCGACAAAATCAATATGGTGAGATAAAAGGGATAAATCAGCATTCCGGGAACAATCCACCATGCTGTTTCCCGGCGCTGAAAATACAAAACTGCCCAACCCAGAATAAACAATTCCGGCAGAGTTTTGAGCATCGCGATATACCAGACAAGGTTGGAAGTTTCTGCCATCCCGGCGATGATCCATGAAACAACAAAAATCACATTGGCTGCCAAAACCAGCCAGGCTACACTTGTATACCAAAGTCCGCCTACACCCGGCACTTTTTGAATCCACCTTAATCGTTGTTCCCAAAGCGATTTTAAAGTTTCAGGAAATTCTGCTTCCGCATAAGCCCTCCTGTCTATATGCGCCGTGACTGCCTGCCTCCCGGCTTTGCGCGCTATAGAAAACATTGTAAACAAGTCGTCGCCTCCGGGTATTTTCCAATCCGCTCTCTGTGATGCAGCTTCAAGATAAGTCTCCTTCCGGAAAAAAAGGGCGGCTCCATTGGCGAGCAAAGGCAACTGCATTTTCGCGGAAGCGAGACCCACTGCCTGAAGAGCTATGAATTCCAGATCAAACAAGGCTCTCACAACATGCTTATCGTCTGCTGGCCGCACAGGAAGAACGATACAGGAAATGCCTGGTTTTACTTTATAGATAAGGCTTTCGAAAACTTCCGAATCTATTCTTGTGTCCGCATCTGAGGTCAAAATCCAGGAACCAATCGCGCTGTGGACACCAAAATGTATGGCCGCTTTTTTTCCCGTTGCATCTGATGGAAGGTGGAGTAATTTGAGGGAGGTGTTTTTAAAAATATCGTTGAGTTGATCTGACGTGAGATCCGTAGAATGATCATTGATAAAAATGACTTCTAAAACATGATTACATTTTTGTAATGATTTGGCATTTTCAATTCGCTTTTCTAAAATTCCGCCCTCATTTTTGAAGGGTATAAGCACTGAAATTTTTAGCTGCTCAGGATTTGATCCGTTTTTGCGCCTGCCGATCAGAACAATGAAAAAAATTAAAAGCAAAGAAGCGTATGATCCGACAATTAGCAGGCTGCCAATAATCCAGGTGACAGGAAGTTCAGCGGGCATTTTTTACAGAAAAACCCATAAAGACCCCGATAAGAACAGGTATGGCAATATTGGCAAACCACACCAGCAGTGCTGCGACAGCAGCCAATAATGGATTGGATAAAAATGAGCCGAAAATAAAAACCGCGAGCAACTCCCGGACACCCAACTCACCGAAAGCTGATCCCGGAATATAAGACTGGCAGAAATAAAGCAGAAAAACCCCGGCGTAACAAATGAGCAAACTGCCTTCATAACCCAGAAAATAAAGGGCAATGACAAATTGGGTGGTAAATATCATGTACCTGAAAAAGGCAAAGACGAAAACTTTGATCACAATAGGAAATTGCAGCGAACGGATTTCACGGAGGGATAGCATAAATCTGACGAGCAAACTAGGCTTGTTGCCATATAAGAAAAACAAAACTGACCCGCCAATCAATGCTATGGTTATAAGCAACAGGTTGGTCATCAAATCTGTGAGATGATAGGGGAAAACGGGGAAATTTAAGATGCCGATCACACCAAACAAAGCGGTGATGGAGCCTTGAATGGTCGATCCCGTAAAGGTCATGACGACAGCTCTTTTTCGCATGTTCGCGGGCAAATGATGCATGCGGCCAGCAAATTCACCAAGGCGGTTTGGCGTGACAAAGCCGCTGCACATCCCTGATAAAACCTGAATAAAAGCCTGACCTGAAGTGAGATTTTGGTCCGCAATCAGCAGTTGCCATTTTCGGGTTTCGCAATAGAGATTGAAAAATGTAAATAAAAGAAGAATTCCACAGGCAGATATTATTCTGGTAAGGCTTTCAATCCGTATATCGCTGAACAATTGCCAGTTTTGATAAGCCAGAATGGAGAGGACGGTGAACGCTGTAAGAGATAACCCCAAACGAAACGCGGCTGTGCCTACTGCTGTGGAAAGTGTTTTATACATTTATCGGCTAAAGGTAAAAACATTGTCAGGAGAACGAATTATTTTGGGAATAGATCCGGGAACGACCATCATGGGTTACGGAATTATTCTGTGCAAAGGCAATAGTTTGTCGCTCGTGAGCCACGGCGTTTTAAAACTCTCTAAATATGCGGATCAAGGAATTAAACTCAAGGTGATATTCGAAAAAATGATTCAGTTGATTGATACGTATCATCCGGATGAACTGGCCATTGAAGCGCCTTTTTTTGGGAAAAACGTACAGAGCATGTTGAAACTTGGCAGAGCTCAGGGCGTGGCCATATCAGCAGCCCTGAGCCGTGACATACCCTATTGCGAATATGCCCCGCGACGCATTAAACAGGCTATTACCGGAAACGGTAACGCCTCCAAAGAGCAGGTTGCCAAGATGATTCAAACGCTGCTGTCCATGAAAACCCTGCCCGATTACCTCGATGCATCCGACGGGCTTGCAGCGGCTCTCTGTCACAGTTTTCAAAATACATCAACAGACAAGCCGGGATATACCTCGTGGAAAGCTTTTATCTCAGAAAATCCGGGGAGAAAATTACGGTAGAGGAGGCTTGCCGATCAGGCATTGCGGATTTTTTCCGCGAGGGATTCCATCTCTTCTTTGGGCAGCGTGAGTTTTGGACGGGCGAAATTCATGTCGTGGACTGAGTCCATTGGTATGAGATGAATATGGGCGTGTGGGACTTCCAGGCCGATAACACAAACCCCAATTCGCTCGCATTGAACAACCTTTTCTATTTTTTTTGCCACCGTTTTTGCGAAGACCATCATCCGGCCCAAAACATCGTCGGGAACATCGAAAATATAGTCTATCTCCTTTTTGGGAACAACCAGGGTATGGCCTCCGCGAAGTGGACTGATATCGAGAAAAGCCAGGAACTCATCATTTTCAGAAATTTTATAACAGGGAATTTCTCCGCTGATAATTTTTGAGAAAATGGTCGCCATGGTTATCTGTTAATTTCTACAATTTCGAATTTCACTGTACCGGCCGGAACTTGTATTTCGGCTACGTCACCGACAGCTCTTCCCAAAAGACCTTTACCAATCGGTGAGTCGACCGACAATTTTTTCGATTTGAGATCCGCTTCATTCTCTGCCACCAGTTGATAGATCATGGTCTGATTATTTGCCAGATTTTTAATTGTCACTTTGCTTAGAATATACGCTTTTGAGGTATCCATTTTGGATTCGTCCACAACGCGGGCATTGGCCATCACATCTTCCATCTTGGCAATGCGGGCTTCGAGCAGACCCTGCGCTTCTTTGGCAGCATCGTATTCCGCATTTTCCGAAAGGTCTCCCTTATCACGCGCCTCGGCAATTTGCTGGGAAATGCGGGGTCTTTCAACGGTTTTAAGGTTGTGAAGTTCGTCCTTAATGCGTTTAAGACCTTCCTCTGTATAATAGTTTATTTGTGCCATGACATCATGTTTGGTTGATCTATATATCAAAAAAGAGAAAACCCTTTTCCAGAGCTTTCTCGATAGATACAAAGATAATACTATTTGCCGATTAGCAGCAGAGGATGGGTGTGAAGAAAAAACCCTCCGGGAAGGAGGGTTTTTTTCAACTAATAAAAGAGCAAATCAATCGGGGCGACCCAAATGCAAACGGGCTCCAATAGCGTGTGTACCATTAAAAGGATCAGTGGCGCGGTAGGCATAGTCAATACTAACCAGTGATTTTTTCGGGCCAAATTCGAATTGCATGCCGATACCCGCAGTTAGTCCAGTGTATACAGTTCTTCGCAATACAGAATTGGTGATTTCCTGTTCGTAATGATAACCCGCGCGAAGGTATACCATATTCCTAAATGAGTATTCAGCTCCAACCAGGAAATTGTCGTAGGTAAAAGAATTGGCGACAAATGCCCCATGACCTGTCAATTGATGATCTTCCGCAAGAAAAAAATCATAACTGAAGGCGATATTCACCAATGATGGGAGTTCATAATTGGCTGACCTGAATTCGGATGTCAACGCATATTCTCCATCTGGAGCTTGATTTTCAAAACTCAGACCATCACCCGAGAATGCCAACGGTGGCCCCACATTTCTCAACGCAATACCAAATTTAATCTGGTCGCGCTCACCAGTTACGTATTTGATACCAGCGTCCAATGCCACGCCGTTAGCACGCGCATCGGCTGTTCCTTCTGAAATCACTCTTAGCGTAATCCCTCCATATATACTGTTGGAAAATGCCTTCGCGTACGACAGACCTATGTTGACCATATTCACATTGAAAAACGTTCCATCTCCATCTGGGGTTTCGGTCGTTGTGCGTCGTATATCGCCAAAATCGAAAGCCGATACGCTAATACCAATTGATCCGGTTTCTCCCACTCTCTGAACGATTCCGGCGGAATTAACTCCCACGCTCGCACCTGAAAGATAGTTGACATGTGTAAAACCAACTTCCGTTTGTTTTACCAAAGCCATACCCGCAACGTTCAGGTACATTGATTCAATGGGACTCGCATCGGCCATATTGGCACCCGCCAGGGCATTGCTTCTCGCCCATGGATTCACGAGCATTTGCATGCCCCCGGCAGAGCCAGCCCTGTCAGGATTGCCTGCAAGAGCAGGATTTACGGACAGAGCTGTCGCCACAACAAAGAGGGCTTTAAGGATGTATTTAGAACTGTGTGTCATATTTCAACAATTGATCGCTCAGTAAACAGGTTATTAGAAGTTTCGTAAGTCAGTAGGTCGTGTGGCAGCATAAAACTTCAGCACGCGTTCGCCCAAACCGGGAGCCTGAATGTGTACCAAATACATACCCCCAGCGATTGGAATAAAGCGTTCGTTTTGCATATCCCATTCAAGGAAGGTATTTGGATTGTCCTTTTCCAGGATACGAACAAGTGTTCCATTCATGGCGAATATTTGAATCTTACACTCCTGAGGAAGATTCACAAATTTCACCCTGTTGTCTACACGACTGGTTTCATACGCCGAGTAAGCATAATATGGATTTGGAACCACATCGATGAGCGCAAGTGCATCCTGACCTACGGGAGTGACATTTGTAAATGTCTCTATACCCTCGGTGTTGAATTCATAAAATGGAAACCAATTGTTTTCACTAAGTTCCAGCTTCGTGTTCACAGGCGTATATGGCAGGGATAGTTCCCCGAGTGCCGTAGCCGTTGTGGCGTATGGGATGTATGGCTTTCCGATTTTTACCGAGATTCGGACATTTCCGGGCACCAGACCATCCGCCATTGGCCGGAAGGTATTGGCTGGATTGAGGATAGGGTAAAGCACCCAATCCATTCCACGATATACCCGTCGTCTGATCAACACACCTGAATTCATGGCATCGAAAATGAAATCTCCTGCGTCATACATAGGCATCCAATCCGACTTATAGTCATCCGGCCTGGGTTCCGGAATAGATCTGTTCTCTCTCACCATTTCATTTCTGAAAACATAAACGTAGTGTTCTCCTCCTCCAATTAACCCATCAATTGGGCTTTGACTTGTAGGATCAAAAACATTGCTGCTCGGATTCCAGATCATGTCATTCCCATTATCATTTGTACGCCAGGAATTTTCTCCAAAAGCGATATTCTGACGTTCCCCTGTTTCCGGGGTTATGGCATATCCGGGAAACCAACTCATACCAAATGACAAGCCTACGAGTGTGGTCTGTGACGGATAGCGGGCCTGTATATCTGTAAGCATTAATGAAGCTACACCTGCCGGCAAAGCATCAACGATGGCTTGTGTCCAGACTTGTCGGCCAAAATTGGTTGCTTCGTCATAGTTTGAACCCGGATCCAATTGGTTCAAACCATTTTTATCAAGAGACAGCGCGCGTCGCAGAAAATTCTTAGCCGCCCGGTTTTCAGATTCTGTTTCATCCCAATGCATTTCAAAAACAGGACTTCTGGTCCACTTTGATTTATCAGGTGTGAAAAAGAGGTCCACAGAATTTAATGCCGTAAGAGGTCTGGATGCATTTTGATTTTGTACCCGTGCATCTCCCGACAATGGAGACGGTCCGCAATTATAACCCGCAGCAAGTCTCGCCGGAGCAAATATTCCATTCAGAATGT
>JBGTLS010000270.1:0-12153 GCA_041744015.1 Cryomorpha sp.
GATTGGGTCCGAGAAGCGCTGTTTGAGCGGTTGATTCTTGTGGGCAAAGCAGCAAAATGTCCAAAGCGGCAACAGCCGCAAGCAATGGTTTTTTCTTGGCGATTAGATTGGTTAGCTCGTTGGGAAATATATCCCAGGGCAATTTAGGAAGATTTTAACAGATTTCCGAGCCTCTGTCATTCCGGATGTTCAAATGGGCCATTTACAGAAAGTGAATGATGGGATGGAACTACAAGACTTTAAGCGAAGTAAATAAATACCGTTAATAGTAGTGACCAAACTCTGGGGATAGTTATTATCACAGTGCTCAATTCCGCATTCGCAATTCCCCACTCCCAATTCAACTCACATCTTCACCACCTTTACCGGCCTCACATATTCCACGCCTTCCATTCTCAGGATATACGTTCCACCTGCAAGCGACCCAATATTCAGGACCAAAGGCATTTCAGAATGATTGATCTTAAAAGTCTTAACAAGTTTTCCGGCAAGGTCATAAAGTCCAATTTGTTCCGCATCCACTTCACCGGTCCATGTAAGGCTTAACTGATCGGCCGACGGATTTGGGAAAACACCCGGGGTAATGGTATAAGCATGTAATCCAACAGCTACAGCAAGCACAGTATTAACGGTATTGGTGATGATCGCCTCGTTAAAATCAAAAAAGATATGGGCTGTGTTGTCTATGGATGATGTTTCGGAAAAGCCTGGAAAGGGCTCAATATTGTACCGCACATAACCATGACTTCCGGGTTCATCAGTGGTGCTGTCCGGAAGAAAAATTTCATCGAAAGTAAAATAAACCACATGGCCCTCATTCGTCACCACAACCGGATGTGAATACGTCAGCAATTCAAATGTGGACAGGTCGAGATCGCTGTCCAGGGTGTCGACGATAACCACGCGCTCTGCATAGTAATTTCCTGTATTTTGAAACCGCACTTTGTATTCCAGGCTTTTTCCTTCCGAGAGAAATTGGGGGGTAATTTCCGTATGGGAAACCCATTTGTCATTTGGATCGAAAGCACCAACAACTTCTGATTCAAACACGTCCAGGTTGTTCTCAGGCGTTTCATCTCCCGTCACCGGAGTAATTAGCGCCGTGGAAGTGAGCAAGGCACCGATGGAGACCGTATCGGAGAGCACCTGATGAACTTCAAACAAAACCGTTTCCTGCGGACAGAGTTCCGCAAATGTCACCGTGGCCAGATTGTTGGAAAACGACATATTGTCTGCGTCCACCCCAGTGATCGTGAGCCATTCATCGAGTTCCAGTTCCACGACAACATTCTCAACACAGACCGTTCCCGGATTTTGACAGGATACAAAATACGTGTTAGGGAAACCAGGTCGATCGGGCATTACGGTGTACAAATCCACTTTCAAATCCTGAAAGGGACCGTTCGGAGTAAGTGCAAAATCGAGGTTGCTGAGGGTGGTACCGGATACCAAAGTCACATCGTGAGATGCAGGTTGTGAGATGTAATAATCCGGTGCATTCACCAGCGACAGAGACACCTCTCCTTCCGGAAAACATTTTAGATAGAGACCGGACAAGTTGGTGAAAAACATCGACTCGTCGACAGTGTTTTCTATCAACCCATTGGCATAAGGTGGTTCATTTGCATCCTGCACGCCATTGGAATCAAAATCGTAAAAAGCTTTTCCCGCAAGGGAAGAAATACACGGACTGGAGTCAATGTTCAGACAGCCGCCGAAAACATATCCATCATCCATACCCAGATTGTCGGTAATGGTGAGGGTCCAAAGACCATGGGTAGGTTCTCCATTAAATGTCGATAAGGGTTCAGCGGGGAGAATAATTCCCTGCGGCTCACTAAGCGACTGACCCGCATCAGAAAAATATAAACTCATTCCCGTGGTAGAACCAAATCCATTCAGGAAAGACAACAGCTGAACTGTTGTTCCCGACGGACTTGTAAGAGATATACTCAGATCACCATTGTAGGTATGTCCAATATCTACAAGAATTCCAAGGTCGTTGATTTCTTGTACTTCTTCACCTGGGGGAACAAGGAAGGAAGTACTGTATTCAAATCCAGGCGCATCGGCGAGAAAAGTAATGGTGGTAAATGGAAATGCACAGTTAAAACCCGGATCATTGCGCATTGAATAAGGACTCACATAAAACTGATATTGTGACGACCATTCACCACTTGCACATTGGGTCCTCAGCCGAACTTCATAAAAATATTTGGAAGGAACACCATTAGCTGGCAAAACCACTGTCGGATCAAAATTCAATAAATTCAATCCTTCCGAAAGAGATCCTGAAAATGTTTCTTCGATCGGCGTAAAAGAAGTCCAGCCTGCATAATTTCCAACAAATGTCATTTCGTATGCCTCCGTGCCATCTGCAGCATCAAGGATTATTTCGCAGTTATTGTCTGCTGTAAAATGCCAGTTTAAAACCCCGGCAACCGGACATTGCCCGGACAAGGTGAAACTGATCAAAATAACAATAGCCGAGAGTAGTTGTTTTTTCATGGTAGATTGGTTAAAGGTTACATGAAAGTAGTTATTTGTTTTTAGTTTTTGGTTATTGGTTATTGGTTTTTAGTGAGTACGGGACAACAAGGCGTACGGGACAAGGCGTAAGTTGAAAGGCGTAAGGCGTAAGGCGTAAGTATCAAGGTATGTACTGAGTCTAAAAAAAATACGCCTTAGTAACCAATTACTTCAGAAATAATTGACGTAAATTGAAAATTCAAATCATCTCATCATCTCATCATCTCATCATCTCATCATATCATCATATCATCCTCTCATCCCCAAATCAACAAATCAACAAATCAACTCATCAACTCATCACCTAATCACCTCATCACCAAATCAACCAACCACCTTCCGGGTATTGCCCTGCTTATAGCGCCGTATGCCAAGGGTTATCAAAGCAGATCCCACAATCGTAGGGCCGAGCCAGCCCCAGATGCCGAAGTCGATGTTCACTACCACAAAAGCGGTGAATGCTGCGATGTAGGCTCCTCCCATCCGCGCGCCGTGAAGCTCGAGCGGTGCTTTGGGACGCTGCCTGCGAAAGGCATCAAATCCTGCCATACCGAGCAGAATCGCTGCAAAAACCAGCAGCACGACATTGATCCTGCCCGGGGTATACGCTGAATACAGCATGTACAGGGCCGTGGCAAGGCCGAAGTAGCCAAAGTAACGCCCCATGGAAGCGCGGCGGTTCAGCGGAATCCGCCTCGCCCAGAGCCATCCGCTGCCCGTGAGGTAAAGCGTGAAAAATCCGACCGCCAGCAGGAAAGTGTTGGGCCGGAGTATGCTCAGGGCAAGAGCAGAACATGCAGTAATCGCCATAGAGGTGGCGAAAATGCGGCCGGGAAGTACATGTGGCTTGCTGCCTTTTTTGGCGAAAGCCGCAATGCCGCCACTCAGCAGGGCAATGGTGCCGGCGGCGATGTGGATGAAGAGGAGGATTTGTGCGGTCATGGTACAACGTGTTTGAGGTTTAGGACTCGCTGTGGGTAAACGACGAGCTGTATAAAGTTTACTTCAAGGTGGGAACTGCGCAGGTTCAACGATGCTGACTGGAAACCGGCGGCTGCATTCCAACGCAGGTTGGTGCGCAGAATCAGCCAGTCCACATCGGTGGGCCGGATGTCCCAACCGAATACCAATCCGGCCAGCGGTGACCAGCCTGCGTGTCCTGCGAAGCGTTCGCCCCGGTCCCGTGCCGTATAATCCTGATAAACCGCTCCGGCTGATAACCCTACAAAAGGCACAAAACCGTGGTAGTCGAACAGGAATTTGAATCCCTCTATTGAAAGTCGGTGCTCGCGCAATTGCCATTGGTAGCCATGGCCCTCCTGATGGATGTGGAAGGGGCGATAGGCGATGCGGAGTCCGAGGTCGGCCCGGTGAAAATAGTAACCAACCGAAAGGTCCGGGGCGAGGGTGATTTCAGGTCTTAATGGCAGGAATGGCGCTTCTGCAAACGCGTATCCACCGCCAACCACATTTGCCGTAAGGCCCACATCTACCGACCAGGCCGACAGGGCTCCGCGCGTTTCGAAAGTTTTCTCCGCAGCGGCAATCCAGGCTTTGGCTTCCGGGCTGGCATTGCCCGCTGTGATGTCGAAGTACTTTTTAAAAGTGAGGCCAAAGGTCCATCTGGGTGGTGAAATGGACGTGAGGCCTTCACGCGAGGTGGCGTAATCGAGCCCGGCCTTGTGCTGATATTGCACCCGTGCCTCGAAGCTGTGCCTTTTGCGCACCACCAGGCTGAGTCCCGCTTCCAGACCCAGGCGGCTGCTTTGCACGGTGGGACCTTCACCGATGCGAAGGCTGGGCGTCATCCAGCTGGCGCCGATAAACGGATGCGGAATGTTTTGGCCGGGACCGAAAAGCAGGTAGCGACCGCCCGTTGTCACCCCTTCGCTGTATGACCAGGGGCTTTCGCTCAGGGCAAAAGTGGACACCGGAAAACTGATGTAAAAATCGGCGTGATACCAAAAGTGGCTTCCGCCAATGACCATCCGGGGCGCAGCAAAATCGGGTGCAGTCTGTCCCCCGCTCAGGAAATCGGTTTGAACGCCGATGTAGCTTTGCGCAAAATTGTAGCGATGCCGCTGTCCGGATCCTGTCAGGGCAGTGAGCGTAAAGAGGGTGATCAACAGAAAAGCATACCTCGAAACCATGGGGCAATATTAGCCCGCAGAATGCTGCCGCTGAAAATTTTGGGACGGATGGGAAGGTTTTGGGATGGGATGGAAACCAACTGCTCAGACCAACCCGACCCCGAAGGGGGATCGCGTTTCGAACAGGCTACGTCTTCTGTCCCACAAAAGCCTTATCAAAATCACTGATCCGACCCCGCGCCACCGGAATACCAGATTTAAACCCATCGATCACCAGGGTATACCCCCGCGCATTGCCATCGACCTTGCACACATAATTGAGATTGACCAGCCAGGTGCGGTGACTCCGAAAAATCGTATCGCGGGATGAAATGGATGTTTCCAGTGCGCTCAGACTGGCCCTGAACATCACAGATTCCAGTTCCCCATTTTTGCGGTGGTAGAGTTTCACATAATTATCGGCCGATTCAGCGGCTACGAGGTCAGCCGGATGGAGGCGCGCGACAGGCTTCCCATATTCATCGCGAATTTCCACTTCGGTCCGGGCTTCCGGAGGCTGCGTCTGGGTATTGGAGCTTTTGTGTCGGGAGGCTTCCGCCAAATGCTCATTGAGCTTGTCAGACTGCGACTGGTATTTTCGCTGGTAGGCATTTTGCCGCAACAAGACGCCAATCACCACCGGAAAAAGACCGACGGCGATGGTAAAACCGAGGAATACGAAAAACGCTTTTGCCGAAAGGTCGATAAAACCCATGTACACCGAAAAGCCGAGGTTGCCCGCGGCGATGAGCACGATATTGCCCATGGTTTGCGCAATTTCACGCCCTACGGTCCAGCGATCCTCACTGTAATATCCGGGAAAGATCAGCGGAATTCCGAATTGCATCACCAACATGCCCACCGTGGTGATAGCACCGTATACCGCTGCCACAAAATATACGATGTCGCCCATACCGTCCAGCCCAAAAGGCCGGAAAAAACCCAGAAACAATGCGACAAAAAGGCCAAATGCCACAGCCGAGATCAGCATTTTGCGCGTATCGCGCATCCCGGGGAATGGTTTGGCAAGTGGGTTCATGGGCTTGGGTAAATGTAGGGGTTATAGGCGTAAGTAGGAAGGCGTAAGGTGAAAGTGGAAAGGCGTAAGGTGACTATCAAATTGCTGAATTTGTCCTGCTTCGATGGGAAAATTGAGAATGAAGAATGGAGAATTAATTTGACTTAGCTCGGAACTTGACTGTGCTTCGATTATTCATTCTTCGTACGTGTCTGCCTGGCTCGCCGCACCCAAACTTCGGCAACAGCATATTTATCAATTACTTTACTTCGGTCAGCGGGCTCGCTACGCAGGATCTCCATTGTCAAATTCTCAATTCTCCATTCTCAATTCTCATTTCATTCCTATTGCAAATTGCCTATTGCCCATTGCCAACTATGCGACGAAGGAGCTCACCGACCGCAGGGAGGTAATTCTCACCACAAATACCGTCCTCCCTTCCTTACTCATCACCCGAATCCGCCCCTGATGTCGGTGAATGATCGTGCGCGCGAGACTCAGCCCCACCCCACTGCCTGATGGCTTTGTGCTGAAAAATGGAATAAAAATCCGATCCAGTTTTTCCGGTGGAATACCCGGACCATTGTCTGTAATCCGTATGCTGACTTCCTTCACGCCCTGCCGGATGTCAATTTCTATTTCGCCACCTGAAACCCCGTCCAATGCCTGTTTACTATTGGTGATCAAATTGATGAACACCTGCTTCATCTGACCAGCATCTGCCATAATTTTCACCGGTTCATCGCCTTTCCGGGAAATAGCAACACCGCGGTTGGAAAGCTCCACCCGGAAAAGCTGAATGGCTTCATCCACTATCTGGTCAATAAAGACAGCTTCCTTTTGGGGTTCAGGCAAGGCGATCAGACTCCTGTAATCTTCCACGAATTTCAGAATGCCAAGGCTTCGCTCGTGAATAGCTTCCAACCCGCTTTGCAAATCCGCCGCCCCGGTGGGGTCGGCCATTTCCGCCTGCCGTGTAATTTCCAGCAGGGTATCCGAAATGCTGATCATCGGCGTAACGGAATTCATGATCTCATGGGTCAGGATGCGGATAAGTTTTTGATAAGCATCAAGTTCTTTCTGCTCCACTTCCGGTGCGATATTCTGAAAACTCACCAATGTGTGAAGCTCATCCCCGAGTTTGATTTGATCGCGATACAAACTTAATACAAGGTCAAAACCGGTAATGGAAATTTCCAATAAACGTTGTTCACCGGCTTTCATGTCAAGCACAGATTTGCAGAATTCAGGAACCTTCTTCTCCAGACTATTCCAATGGGTCAGCGCTGGCGTATCCAGCAATTCCCGCGCTTTTCGATTGTAGAGTTGAATCCTCCCGTTGTTGTCAAAACTCAATATTCCTGTAAAAAGTGAATCGACAAGCATTTCCAGAAATTGAAACTGCTGTTCCCTTTCAATTTTGACTTTTCGGAAACTTTCGATCACCGCATTCATTTCGGCGTGGAGATGGTCTTTGGGATCGGTACGGAATTGGAAGGCAAAATCGCTGTTGCGAATAGCGGAAAACACCAGCGCCAGTTCGCGTTGAACTGCTCCCGAGTAGTGCACCAGTTCCCCGATCTGAATCACCAATAAAATGCCCAGGAATGTCGAAGTGATATAATACTGATACACACCTGTGAGCAAACCGAGCACGGTCGCATTGACAGCGATGAGCAACACCCGAATCACAATTTTGCGAAAGCTTTTACTGGATACCATGTTTTTCTAGTCTGCGGTAAAGCGCGGCCCGTGTCAGGCCCAAATCCTGAGCCGTTTTGGAAATATTGCCACGGTGGCGTTCCATGGCCTTCAGGATTAATATTTTCTCATTTTCATCCAGATTCAAAACCTCCTTTTCGGCTGGTTTCCCGGAAAAGGAGGAATCTGAAATTTGTAAATCACCATCTTCGACCTGAGCGCCTTCAGCCATGATCACGGCGCGTTCCACTGCGTGCTGAAGCTCGCGCACATTTCCGGGCCAGGTGTAGCGCATGAGCTTTTCAGTTGCCCTTTCGGAAAATGTGCCCACCGACTTGAGGTATTTACGGGCATACAGATTTAAAAAGTGATTGGCGAGCAGTGGAATATCCGTAGTCCGCTCGCGCAGGGCCGGAATTCTGACTTCTACCGTATTGATCCGGTAAAGCAAATCCTGCCGGAAATCTCCCTGTCCCACCATGGCATAAATGGGCATATTGGTGGCGCTGATGAGACGAAAATCAACGGGAATTTCCCGGGAAGATCCCAACCGGCTGATGCGCCGCTCCTGAAGCACGGTGAGAAGTTTCGATTGCAATGCCAGTGATAAATTCCCAATCTCATCGAGAAACATGGTACCCCCGTGCGCCAGTTCAAAGCGCCCTGCGCGGTCTTCCCGGGCATCGGTATAAGCGCCTTTCACATGTCCAAAAAGTTCGGAGCCAAAAAGGGTTTCGGTCAGGGCGCCCAAATCCACTCCCACAAAAGGTTTGTCCGGTCGTTTGGAACGGCGATGAATTTCCCGTGCCACGAGCTCTTTTCCAGTACCGTTTTCACCCAGAATCAGAATATTCGCATCGGTCTTTGCCACTTTGTCGATGGTGTCAAATACCGCGCGAATAGCTGGTGAATCGCCTACAAAATCTCCGAAAGACTTGTCCATATCCTGCCGCAACAGGGTATTCGATTCTTCGAGTTTTTGCACTTTCTGATGCGCCCGGGCCAGCTTCAGCCCTGCATGCACAGTGGCGAGCAGTTTTTCATTGCTCCAGGGTTTCAACACAAAATCGGAGGCACCTTTGCGGATGGCATTCACAGCCAAAGCAACTTCCCCGTAAGCCGTCATCATGATCACGCTGCCACGGGCGCCGACTTCCTGAAAATATTCCAGCCAGTACATTCCCTCACGCCCATCGTCCTCGCCCTTCCGGAAATTCATATCCAGCAGAAAGACATCCACTTTGTCCTCATTGAGGTATTCCGGCAGGGCCCTCGGACTCTCTTCGGTGTACACTTCCGTGAAATGTTGTTTCAGCAGCAAATGCGCGCTCGTACGTATTCCCGGATCGTCGTCGATGATGAGGATGGTGCCTTTGGTTTTTGACATATTCAGCTATTCAGTCCGCCAAATGTATCAAAATGTTCGATATCGGACGAATTTCTGTCCGGTAATGGACACTGGCAAGGAGAAAGGAGAAAGGCGTAAGGAGAAAGGCGTAACAACGAAAACTCCCTTTTCATCTAAAATTTACCCGGTTCTGGGGCTTGCATATTGCAAATTGCCATTGAATCTGTTCGTTTTCGAACGAATCCCTGTCCGAAAGTGAACACTATTTTTCGCGAAAGCGGAGCCTGTCAGCATAACTAACTGATCTCTAAATGCAAATTATCATGGCACGTCGCTTGCCAAAGGAGTGTTCACAAACCGTATAGCAGCCTGTGGATCGCCAAATCGAAAAAAGAACCTGGACACCCAAACGCATCGTCACGACCCTGGGGATCGTCCTGGGCGCTGGCTTCCTGGTTTACATCACCCTCGCCGGCACCTCGGGAAAGGCCTACACTGCCGATCGGAGCCGGATATCCATCGCCACCGTGATATCAGGACCTTTTCAGGATGCGGTATCGATTCAGGGTACGGTCGAACCCCTCAAAACTATTTACATCACCGCACCGGAAGGGGGGAATGTGGAAGAAATATTCGTGGAAGACGGGGCTGTGGTGGAAAAGGGCACGCCCCTGCTGCGACTCTCAAACAGCACCCTCATGCTCGATTATATGAACCGCGAAACGCAGATCATTGAGCAAATCAACAACCTCCGCAATACACGGCTCAACATTGAGGACAACAAACGCATGCTGAACGATCAACTCATCGATGTGCAATACAACTTCGGTGAATCCGTGCGGCAATATAAAATTGACAGTTCACTTTTTGCAAAGGGTGTCATTGCAGGCGACGCCTATCAGCAATCCCTGAACAATCTGAATTACCTTGTAAAAAAGGAAAAACTCCTCGAGGAAAGCATGCGCCGCGAAGCCCAAAACCGGCAACAACAGTTGAGCCGCATCGACCGGAGCATCGAACTCATGGAACGCAACCTCGACGCCATTCAGGACAATGTCGAAAACCTGATCATCCGCGCCCCGGTATCAGGCCAACTCACATCTTTCAACCCCGAACTCGGAACCTCGAAAACCCGTGGTCAAAACCTCGGCACCATCAACGTGCCCGGTGGATACAAGGTCAGGGCGCAAATCGATGAATACTACCTTTCGCGTGTAAAACCCGGTCAGTCGGGCAGCTTCAACCTTTCGGGAAATACTTTTCACGTAAGTGTGCAAAGGGTGATTCCGGAAGTGACGGGTGGACAATTTGAGGCCCACCTCAATTTTGAAGACAGCATTTCGGACAATATCACCCGGGGACAAACCCTCCAAATCAAACTCGCACTCAGCAATACCACCGAGGCTGTATTGGTACCCCGGGGAGGATTTTTTCAAAGCACGGGTGGGAACTGGATTTACGTTTTGGACGGTACAGACATGGCGGTGCGCAGGGAGATCAGACTGGGACGACAAAACACCGAATATATTGAAGTGCTCGAAGGACTTGAACCTGGCGAACAGGTCCTCACCAATGGGTACACGGCCTATGGTGATGCAACAGAATTGAGATTTAAGGATTGACGTAAAAAAACCTGACAGGGATTTCCGAATGACTATTTTCATAGGCAGGCATACGGAGAAAGCTGTCAGGCTTTTTATGAATCCGGGGAGTTTTTAAACCAATGGGTATACGACCGATTGAGATGCAACCGAATTGAGATTCAAAAAATGAAATTAAAAAAACCTGACAGGGATATCCGAATGACTATTTCATAGGCAGGCATACGGAGAAAGCTGTCAGGCTTTTTACGAATCTAAGGATTTTAAAATTGAAACAAACCAAAAAACGAATACAAACTAAACAGCCAAAATAAAAAGACCTGGCAGGAACGCAACGCCTGCCAGGTTCTTTAGCTAAATCACACGATAAAAAATAACCCAACCATGAACATCATCGAAATTGCCAACCTGAACAAAACCTACCGGACAGACGAAGTGGAAACCACAGCGCTCAACAACGTAAGTCTCACCATCCAAAAAGGAGAATTTGTGGCGGTGATGGGTCCTTCCGGTTGTGGAAAATCCACCCTGCTCAACATCCTCGGATTGCTCGACAGCCCGGACAGTGGATCATATCTGCTCAATGGCGAAGAAATGAGCCACCTCAATGAACGCGGCCGGGCAGATGTGCGCAAAAACAACATCGGTTTTGTTTTCCAGAGCTTTAACCTCATCGATGAGCTTACAGTAGCCGAAAATATCGGTCTACCCCTGGTGTATCTCAAAGTTTCGACAGCAGAACGAAAGGCAAGGGTCAATGAACTCATGGCGCAAATGGGCATCGGCCACCGCGCCAATCATTTTCCCCAACAATTGTCGGGGGGACAACAACAAAGGGTAGCCGTAGCCCGCGCCCTCGTAGCCCGACCCCATCTCCTGCTCGCCGATGAACCCACCGGAAACCTCGACAGCACGCATGGAAATGAAGTAATGGACCTGCTTAGCAGTCTTAATCAGGCAGGCACAAGTATCGTCATGGTGACCCACTCCCGCCACGATGCCTCCTATGCCGACCGGATCGTCAACCTGCTCGATGGCGCCCTGGTTTCAGAAATCGCTCCGGGTATTCGCGAAGAGTTACTCTAAGCACATTTCAACGTCAGAAATAAATCACAATCCATGATCAAAAATTACCTGCTCACCGCCCTGCGCAACCTCTGGCGAAACAAGGTCTACGCCTTTGTCAGCATATTTGGCCTCGCCCTGGGAATTTCGTGCACCCTACTCATCGCCCTTTACATTCAGGACGAACTATCTTACGAGAATTTCCAGGAAAACAAGAACCGGATTTACCGGCTGAGTCTGGATATCGAATTGGGTACGGAGATGGTTTCGGCCGTGACCAACATGGCTGCCGGCCCCACCCTCGTGGAGGAATACCCCGAAATAGAAAAAGCGGTGAGAATCTACGGCATGTCTCAAAATGCCACAGTCCGGGTGGGTGACGTCAACTATCAGGAATCTGCCTTCATTATTACCGACAGTACATTTTTTGACATCTTCTCTTTTGAACTCCTTCACGGAAGTGCAGACCAGGTATTGCGGAAACCGAACTCTCTGGTGCTAACAAAATCCATATCAGACAAATACTTTGGAGAAACAGACCCCCTGGGCCAGGAGATCAGGGTGAACAACAAGATGTATGTGGTGGACGGTGTGGTGGAGGATCCTCCACTCAATACCGAAATCCAGTTTGCCGGTCTCCGCGCTTTTTCTGCCCTCCCGCCTCAAATGAGCGAACAAATGTTAGCAGATTGGTACTGGATGTCGGGCTACACCTACCTGCTCACAACCCCGGATTTCGACAGCGAAAAAATGGAGGAAAAA